>JADJYJ010000022.1 GCA_016719785.1 Candidatus Amarolinea dominans | reverse complement strand
ATCGCCGCAGTGAGACGGTCAAGGACGTGTCGCCGGCGGAACTCGACAAGGCCTACACCACCGGTGGAACTGACCCGCAGGAAGCCGACGCGATCTTCCGCCTGACCGTTGCCGACCTACGAAGAACGCTTGTCGTATCGCCATGAATCGTGAAGTTGCCATCGAATCGAACATCCCGCCCCCTCACCAACAAACAAGAAAACAGGCTTCTTACTTCCACCGGCGCCCAGCGCAGGTTCTAGCCATGACACTTCATCCCATGCTCCCAACCACCCTGGCTCCGCCGCCACGTGCTGGACTATCCCCAGCCCGGCCTGGGCCGAGAAATCTCGCCTGTGCGAGCAGATCTGGCCCGGCATGGCGCTGCCGTTCCTCGCGAGATTTACGCTAAATCTCCGTCGCCCGACGCGCCTGTCCGGTGCTTTGCGCGCGAGGTCGAGCCGATGGCCTACGGCTTGCAGGAGGAGTCACGCCAGCACCTTCGACCTGGGCGGCGCGTATCCCTACATCGGCTATCAACTGCTCTCTGAAACCTACTAGCGCAGCATCTTCTTGCTCCGAACTGAAGAACCGCTAACATGCGTATGGGTTGAGCGAAGGAGGCGAACTCTTTGACCACTCTTGTTCTGCATCCTGCGCTACTTGAACGTGCTGCAGGATGAGGAGGAGTTTGGTGATTTCACCCAATACGCCATCCTGCCTGCGCTGGACAAGGTTTTCGTGCGGCTCGCATGCGCGACGAGAACGATCATTCCGCGCCGTCGCCCACCTGGCCGTGCTGCAAGCTCTGTACGATGTGCGGGTGACTACGGTCGGCGAGCCGCTCATCAAGGCCGCTTTGGGAGGAAGACCACGCCCAGGCGCAATGCGAGGCCTTCGACGAAATGCCCCTGGCATACGACGCAATGGATTAGTTCAAGTTCTTGTTGGAGGACAACGTGCTTGATACCGTTTTCTTCATTGCCTTCCTTACGTCGCGTTTATTTTGTCGACAGTAGTCGGCATCACCGCTACTATTCCGATCGCTTCTCCTTTCCAGCTTCTCCTCGCAGTTCCTGGAAAGCCGCCGCCTGTTCTGTGGTCCGTGCCTGGCACTACGGCATTGTCACCATTCTGAGCGTCCACTTATTTGCCTTTCTTTCTTCCCAAAGCGCATGGGCTCGACGACGCTGACCCGACGCGGTTTCGGCATCATCGAGGTGATCGGCGGTGGCGCTGGCGCCGGTCTCCATCGTTGGGCTCAGCCCGCTCGTCCTGCGCCGCATGTCTGATGACCGCGGGTGTCGTCGCCACCTGGGCTGACTGGTTGCTCATCCTTGCTCCTGCTCGTGCAGGTCATCCTGGGCTTCTGGGTCTCCTTCTTACCGCTGGTGGTCCGACTGGTTCTGCGCACTGGCGCAGCCGTGGTTGTTTCCCTGGTGGTCTTCCAGCCGAAGATCGAATATGTCCCGTCGTTGCTCTGTGGTCAAATGGCATCACCCGTGGGGCTTCGTCATCATCTGCATCTTCTTCACGTTAGTTGGTGCATGTGGTCACCTACCCGATTACCTACCTCTGGTAGCTGCCGCAGGTGGTCATTTGAATCGCTCGGCCGGTGCAAAAGTAACGGCGCGGAACCGCACCCCATTCGTGCAAATTCGTGAAATTCGTGGCAAAGAATGCCCATGAAACACCTGATGAACTCCTACGCGCGACTGCGTGACGCACCATCACCGCCTGTGCCTGGTAGGTGCTGGGCACGCGGGCATGTTGGCCGCCTCCTCCTGGCCCTCGACCTGCCGCAAACGGACAGCGCCTGGCTCGCCATCACCGAGACCGACGGCTGCTTCGTGGATGGCGTCAGCGCAGTAACGGGTTGCTACGTGGGTCGGCGCACGCTGCGTGTGGAAGATTTCGGTAAAGTTGCCGCCGTCTTTGTGGGACACGCAGCCAGCGGGCCGTTCGCATTGCGCCGCGGCTCGACGTGCGGAGCTGGCGGCGGCGTTTGCGCCTGAGGCGCGCAGCCGTTGGGAAGCGGGCAACTACTCGGCTATCAGCGCATGCCCGACGAGGACCTGCTCGATTCCCGATGGGTGACGATGCGGATCAACATCTGACTCGATCGGACACGCGGGTGTGCGTGAACTGCGAGGGGCCTGCGGCGAGGAAATCATCAACCAGCGAGGTGACACGGGACGCGAATTCTCTGTCGCGCCTGTGCCGGCCAGGCGTACTATGTCGAAACCCGCCTGGGCCTGGCGTCACAATCTCTACCTTGCCGTGGACATCGAAGCTGGTTCAGAGCTAATGAGGGGTTCCCTTGACACCGGTTGAGCATTGGGAACCTACCTGGAATGACAACTGACGCTGCGATAGAACCATGAATCGAACCGCCAACGAAACCAGGGCCTCTCTCTGGGCATTCTCGATCGTGAGGGCGCAAGATCTGTATCCCGCCTACTTGCTTTCGTCATGGCACGGGCATCGTTTCCATTGCCTGCCATCTCTTGGGCATGATCTCCTCGCCCTTCCCTGTTCTACCTGAATCAGCTTTTCCCGCCGCGCTCTGGTTGCTCACGTTGGGCCGGCTCTTTCGTCATCTCCGATCCTCGCTGACCTCACCAGCCACAACCTGAGCGCGGCTTTCTACCCTCGTCGCCGGGACGAACGGTGCTGGGCAGTCAATTCGTCATCCTGGAAGTGACCAGCCAACGGCGCTGGCGCTGGATTGTCGGCCTGGTTCTGGATCGTCTTGATCTACGCCTTCTTCGCCGATGACCATCAAAGAACAGAAACCGCCGCTGGAAGGGGCATCAACGGCGCCTGGCTGTTGACGGTGGTCTCCACGCAGTCCGTCGCCGTGCTGGGAACGCTGATCGCCCCCCGCTTCGGCGCCTGGCAAGAGATTTTCCTCTTCGCCATGCTCTGCTTCTTCCTGCTCGGATGCATGTTCTACATCCTCGTCATCGCGCTCATTTTCTACCGCTTCATGTTCTTCAAGCTCAACCCGCAGGAGCTGACGCCTCCCTATTGGATCAACATGGGCGCCGTCGCCATCACCACCCTGGCGGGCGCCAACATCATCCTCAGCGGCAACTATCCCTTCCTCGCTGACATGATGTCGTTCATCGAGGGCTTCACCCTCTTCTTCTGGGCGATAGGAACCTGGTGGATTCCGCTCCTGCTCGTCTTCGGCGGATGGCGTCACCTCTACAAGCACCAGATGCTGACCTATCATCCGCTGTATTGGGGCCTGGTCTTCCCGCTCGGCATGTACACCGTTTGCACCTTCAACTCGCCAGGGCGCTTGGGGTTGACTTTCTGCTTGCCATCCCTCGCTACTTCGTCTATCTTGCCATCGCGGCCTGGCTCGTCACGTTCTTTGGCCTCGTGGTTCAGATTGGGAAGAAGCTGGCGCCCTGAACGATCACAGAGATCGAACCTGGTTTAGCCGATGAGTATTGACCGTTCACGCCGCATCACTTTCGAAGAGATCGCGGACCTCTATAATGAAACGCGCACCCGCTATCTCGATGCGCTGATCGAGGACATCATCCGCCTGGCCGCGCTGCCCGCGGACGGGCGCATCCTTGAGATCGGCTGCGGGCCGGGCAATGCGACCGTCGCCTTCGCCAGGCGGGGCTATCGCCTGCTGGCAATCGAGCTGGGCGAGCGCCTGGCCGCGTACGCCGCCCAGAACTGCCGGGCTTACCCCAACGTGACCATCGTCCAGTCCGAGTTCGAGTCCTGCGACCTGCCGAGGTATGGCTTCGACCTGGCCGTTTCTGCGGACGCCTTCCACTGGATTCGCCCCGAAACCGGTTACGCCAAAGTAATGACCGCGCTCAAGGCGACAGGCTCCTTTGCCTTTTTCTGGCAACTTACGGTTGACCCGCAAACCGACTGGTCGCGGGCCATTGACGAAGTGTTTCGCCAGCGCGCGCCGCAGGTCGAGCGGCCCAACGAGCCGATGGACGCCGCCTGGGTGCGGGCCGTCATCGAGGGCAACTTTCGTGACTATTGCGGCATCGAGAATGTGGCGGTCAAGATCTACGATTGGATGGAGACCCTGGACGCGGACAGGTACGTCAAGCTCCTGCGCACTCGTTCTGGCCTGCACGGCATGGACGAGGGTTTGCGGCTGGCGCTGAACCGGGAGATTGACGCCGTGATTCAGGCGGCCGGTGGCAGCATCGAGCAGCCGTACCGGGCGATCCTCTTTCACGCACCTGGAGCCTGAGGGGAACTGGACTTCCGAAGTTGGGGGGAGGGGGCGAATGTCGAATGGGGGCAAAATTCGGATTTGCCGGAGGCAGTAAATATCGTTTGACGCAGTCAAGGGATGGATGTATACTGCTGCAGTTCAGGCATCAATCGTCGTTCGGAGCGCATCTTGATCATCTCGCACAAGTACAAATTCATCTTCATCAAGACCAAGAAGACGGCAGGCACGAGCATCGAGGTCTACCTGTCTCAGTTTTGTGGAGAGGATGATGTGGTCACGCCCATCTGGCCGCATGTGGAACCGCATCGCGCCAGGAATTACCAGGGCCTTTGGAATCCCCCACCGGAAATCATCGAAAGCAGAGGGCGCGACCTGAAAACGACCCTAAAATGACATGGAGACACCTCTGGCGCAGGCACAGATACGTTCGTCACCTCCCGGCAACGATCATACGGGCAAGAACATCGCGGGAAGTGTGGGAAACCTATTTCAAGTTCTGCGTGGAAAGAAACCCATGGGACAAGACGCTGTCTCACTATGCCATGATCAACGATCGCAAGGACGGCGGCCTCACGCTGGACGAGTATTTTGACAGGCGCTGGTTCTGCATCAACTATCCGAAATACACCGACTCGCGTGGGTCAATCCTGGTGGATCGGGTTCTCAAGTACGAATCACTGATGCAGGAATTGTCCCAGGTGTTCGGCCAACTGGGCATCCCGTTCGAGGGATCGCCGGGGTCAGGCCAAATCAGAACATCGCACAGACAGAAGGCCGTACCAGGAAGTCTTCACGAGTCGTCAGAGAGAGATCATAGACAAGGCATTCGCGCCAGAGATCACAATGCACAACTATATCTTCTGATGCCGAACGCATGGTAAGCCCATTGTGAGGAGTATGACACCATGACCACTATCCAAACCATCATTCGCCAGGTCAACAAAGACCTTGTCCCGCAGTTCGAGGAAAGACTGCGCGGCTTTCTGATCACCCAGGACAAGGATTGGTTGATTGATCAGATCATCCGCCTGGCTCTGGACGCGCACAGCTTGCAGGAGATGGATCGCAAGCAGCTACAGGAGGTCAAGGCGAAGGCCCGCGCCGACCGCATCGTTCGCCTGCACGAGATGGATCTGAATCTGCCGGTGCTGACCGCCTTCCTGGAGCGTTACGGATCGTATGACCGCGCCAAACTCATCGCCGAGGGGTATCTCCTGGCGAGTGCGCCGGTCAAGGGCGGCGATCTGATCGGGGAAGAGTACCGCACCAGGGAAGGAGATGCCTTGCTTCAGCACGCCAAAGATGTCCTCTTCGGGCTTCTCTTTGGCGACGAGAGCACCCAGACCCACTTCGAGCGAGTGCAACGTGAGCTGCTCACCTTCGCGCTGCCGCGGTTCAAGGCCGAGGCGCTGGATTTCATGAAAGCGTCCACGGAAATGAGCGCAGCCGGTACCTGGCAGGACCCCGACAGTGTGTCCAATGACGCCCGCGCCGACAACGTCATCATGGAGGTGGAATATGGTGAAATCGTGGGAGAGGCGATTGGCCACGGGATTGTGCGCGGTTTGAGCCTGATCAACAATCTGGAGGTGAACGAGCAGATTCTCTATGCGCGCATGATCAATATCGAACAGAGTACCTTGATCGAATAGATTCGCAACAGACAGCGCCGGTGGCTGGCGAATGATGTTTGACACGGGTAGAGGGCAGGGGTATACTGCCAGCGATAACAGAGCCGTAGCACGCTTCGCCCCTGGCGGGATTGTCCAAACGATTTAGAAGTAGATGCACAATGATGTTTCAGCAGCGTTGACGGTAGATGCATCGTCTAGCTGAGAATCGAGCGAGAAAATGAGCGTTTATGACATGACCATCACTAAGGTTCTTCAGTTGCCCGAATCGTTCGTTCAAGAAGTGAACGATTTCATAGACTTCTTGCTGATGAGACAAGACACCACCCGCTGGCAGCTGTGGAATCAGTTCACTGAGACACTTGAACTCTCCGAGATAGGCCTTTCCGATTATTTGTCCAATCTCGAAGACTATGAGAGTCGCCTGGCACGCGGAGAGATCCAGTGGTGACAATCACGCGCGGAGATGTGGTGTTATGCGATCTCAACCCAGTCATAGGCACAGAAGTCGTCAGTTCTTGGGTTATGAAGGACCAGAATGTGTCCAACGCGCAGGAGTTGCCGTGAAACTCATCAAGCAGCACCCGCTCGTGTCGTTCTTTGTCCTGGCCTACGCCATCACCTGGAGTCTGCAATTGGCCGCGATTGCCCTCGCGCCCGGCCAGGGGATGTCCCTGAGCAATGAGACCAACTTTCAGTATTTTCTCGATCTGCTGGCCGGCCGGTTGAACTCCGGACAGGCGCTGGTCTACTTCTTATTCACACTAGGCGCCGGCCCGCTGTTCGCGGCCATCCTCGTCACATCTGTGGTGGAAGGCCGGGCCGGACTGAGAGACCTGTGGCGCCGCTCCACCCTTTGGCGGGTTGACACCAGGTGGTACCTGGCCGCGCTGGGCATTCCGCTGGCCCTGGGCGTGGTCAGCCTCGGCCTGGGGCTGCTCTCCAGCGGCGGCAAGTTGGATTACACCGCGAAATTGCCCATCGGCTCGTTCATTCCGTTCTTCCTGTACATGCTCATCTTCACGGGCATTGCCGAAGAGCCGGGCTGGCGCGGGTTTGCTCTGCCCCGCTTGCAGCACCGCTTCCATGCCGAGCGCGCCAGTTGGATTCTGGGCCTCCTGTGGGGCGTCTGGCATTTTCCTTTCATCATCTACTACAACCTGGCCGCCGGCCCGGCGCCGCTGATCGCCTCGCTGCTTGGGCTGACGATGGGCATCATCGGCTGGACCATCGTCAACACCTGGCTCTACAACAACACCGAGAGCGTGTGGATCATGATCCTGCTGCACGGCTGGGGCAATGCGGTGCAGTCGTACCTGGTGCTTTCGTCCAACAACTACGCAGCGCAGACGCTGTACGGCATCCTGCCCTGGGCCATTGCCATTTTCCTCGTGCGCAAATACGGCAAGGAAAACCTGGCCCCGCGCCCCCGCCCGACCCGCGCCTGATCCTGGCGGCTGTTACTGTTCGTACACGGATTCACGCGGATGGACACGGATTCTTCCCGTCTTTGCGGTGAGTAGAGTTTGCTGCACCGGTTTGTGAATTCATCCTCGCGCCGTCACACCAGGGCCGCAATCTACGTCAATCTCCACATCACCCCATTGCGTTCCGGCGCCATTGTATTTCGGCATAGACAACCATCTCATATCACCCGCCAGAGATACGGGGCGCTTCCTCATTCACCATTGCCGTTTGCGACCGAGAAGATACCCCGCCTGCGAAAAGGTGAGCAGTCATCACCGGGTTTGGCGTAGGAGGTGTGGAAATGAATTTTGTGTTTCGTGTGACTGCGCCGGCAGCCGTGTGGCTGGTCGTTGCGCTATCGCTGGGCCTGGCGATAGTCGCGGCGCCGGCGCTGGCCCAGGCCGTCTACAACCCGCGCTACGATGTCAACGGCGACGGAACGATCAGCGTTGTGGACCTGCAGATTGTGGCCGCGGCCTGGGGGACCAGCGGCAATCCCTACAACGATCGGGAGCTGATCGTGGCCAAAGAAGGGGGCGAGTATCTGACCGTCGGCGCAGCCGTGGCCGCGATCAACGCGGCCGGCAACGCCAGCGCCGGCAGCCCCTACGTGGTCCGCGTCCTGCCCGGCTCGTACGTGGAAGCGGTGACGCTGCCGAGTTTCACGCACCTGTTGGGGAGCGGCGAGGAGACCACCATCATCAGCAGCACGGTAGGAAACCCCATAGATGCGCTCAACTTTCCCACCGCGACGCTGGTGCTCAGCGACCAGAGCCGCGCCAGCCAGCTCACCGTGGTCAATGCAGGGACGGGGTACGTCAACACTGCGGTGCGCCTGCGCAGCGGCAACGGCGCCACGTTGACCCACCTCACGGCGCGGGCGGATGGGACGGGCCAGCCGTGCTGCCGCTACTACTTCGGCCTTTACGTAACAGACGCTGGCGCCGTGTTGCAGGGCGAGATGCTCAGGCTTCATGCACAAGGTGGGCTGCAAAACGCGGCGCTCTACGTCGCAGAACAGGCCGTCGCCAGGTTACGCGAGAGCAGCCTGACGGCGCAGAACGGCGATGCCGATACACGTGGCATCGAGGTGTGGGGGAGCGCCGTTGAGTTGGACCGGATCAGCATCGAGGCCGAATCTTCTAACACCAATGCCAGGGCCATCGAGGCGACCGATAGCCAGGTTACCGTGCGCAACAGCACGCTGGCCGCGGCTGGCGGCTACGCCACCGCTGGCGCGACCAACATCAACACCGCCTTCACCCTCAGCAACAGCTCGGTGACAGTGTTGGGAGGAATCGGCCAGTCATTTGGCATCCAAGCCCTCGACGATACGGGTCTGGAAATTGAGAACAGCGTCATCGTCGTTACTGGCGGCGATATCGGCGTCTACGGCATCAGCAGCGTATCCAACTACGACAGGGCGCTGCGAGTCCACCATACGTCGGTGGATGGTACGGGCGTGGGCCCGGCTATCGGCCTGTCTGTACAAGACTCTGTGCTTCAAGTGACCAACAGCGAGATCCGGGCCCTCTCCAACAGCGGTATCACTGGCTATGGCATCCATAACGCCACCGGCGGCGGCGTACGGGTGGATTCATCCCAGGTGCGCGGGAGCATCAACGCGGTGTGGAATGATGCGGGCGCCCGCGCCGATTCAGACATCCGCAACTCGATGCTGGGGTGGGGGCTGGTGCATGTTGACGGTGGCGCGCTGACCTGCACCGATGTCAGCGACGACCAGGATCGGCGGCTGAACAAACAGTGCAATCCGACCCACCTGCTGCAAATCCTGGGCGCGGCCGGCCAGCCCGTCTTCCGCAGCG
This sequence comes from Candidatus Amarolinea dominans, assembly GCA_016719785.1. Classification (NCBI taxonomy): domain Bacteria; kingdom Bacillati; phylum Chloroflexota; class Caldilineae; order Caldilineales; family Candidatus Amarolineaceae; genus Candidatus Amarolinea; species Candidatus Amarolinea dominans. The sequence continues at coordinate 44,807 of JADJYJ010000022.1, read as the reverse complement.
CGGGCATCACCTACGGCAACGCGCCCGGCCTCGGTAATTGGGGTACCTCACTCTGTCTGGGTTTCGCCACGGGCGGCGCCAACGACAACGCCGGCCGCCGGCTCATTTACCCTTTCAGTCTGCCGGCCGGCGCGCGGATCACCCAAATCATCACGGAAGCGTACAGTGCAACCGCCACCGGCGTCATGACCAGCACCCTGGCCAGCCGCTTTTTCGGCTCTGGCAGCAACGTCACGCAGATCGGGCAGATCGGTGTGATCAGCGGCCCCTTTGGGTGGAATACCGTGGGCCAGACCTTCGACGTCACCCTCGACGACTGGCGCAGCTACTTCATCCAGGTTGATTTCCAGACCACCAACAACATGAGCGGTACCTGCATCGGCGGCCATCGGATCGCGTATGAGCTGTATGGGCCGTAGGCGACCTACCGGAGGGTTGGCCAGGGAGCTTTCAGCACGCTCCGCTGGCTGAGAGGAAGACACGATGTCAACTGCATGTGTTTTGACTTTGTTGGCGCTGCTCATCCTGGCCGGATTGGCTGCGCTGATCGCGCCGGCCGCGGCGACAGTGCGGGACGATCTGGCGGAGCCGTCCGCCGCGACCTTCCTGCCGGTGATCCTGAAATAGGCTTGTTGTCGTCCGATGATCGTACGCGAAGGAGGCATGATGACACGAATCCAACGTTTTTTGATGGCGGTTCTGCCCAAGCGATGGGCGGACGCCATGCGCGCCGAGTCGCAGGCCTGGCAGATGCGCTGCAACAGTTGCGGGGCGACGCGCTCCGTGTGGGACGCGGGCGGCATCCGCTGGAAGGCCGCAGCATCCCGCAAGCAGGCGCTGGTCTACTGCCCGCAGTGCGGCGAGCGGCGTTCAACTACAATCGAGCGCATACCTGCGACAAACAGAGGAGATATGCAATGAACGATCAAGTTTTTCCGACTGGCAAGTTCACCTATACCGTTGGCGAGTATTCGCCCGTCGTTGACATTTACGAGGGAGGGAAAATAACCCTGTCTCTCGAAGGGGAGATCATTGTCATCAGCAAATACCAGGTGACGGGCGACCTCCTCGAAGTGGAGGATGTGGAAGGATCGTATGCCGCGCCCGAATACGGGGCGGGCAAGTACCGATGGAATCTTGATGGGAACACATTGACCTTCACGTTGGTGGAAGACAAAATGCCCCCGCGCCCGAAATCGTTTGCCGTTCCCTGGCATAGAGTGGAGTGACTGCCACAAGACAAATCAGGAGGCTCCTATGAATCTGCAATCCATCTGGTCTACGCTTGAAGAAAGTTCGGAAATTTTGGGCGACAATTATGCCTACCCCGCCGCAGACAAAGCTGCGGAGGAACTTTCACTGCCCCCTAATTTCTACAATTGGGTGACGGCGATTTGGGCATTCGACGCCAATCCGTTTTCCATCGCCCAGTTCATGCGATACTTTCCATACGGGCTTGCGCAGGTGAACGATGAGCGACTTTCCTCCGCAGTTCAGCAGGGATATTTGGCGACTGACGGTCAGGGGAAATATCGCGCAACCGAGTCGGGAAGAACCACTGCGCTTCGACTTATCAATGTGGGGAATGAAGCGATGGCGCCCCTCACTCCCATGCCAAAAGAGTCGTTGCGGACAATTGGCGATCTGCTTGCCCGCATTTCAGGCGCGGCGTTCCATTCGCCTGAACCACCCGCGCATGTTTTGATAAAAGCCAAACGAGATTTCTACGAGCGGACGGGAGTGTTCGCGACGCTCGAAGGTTTTATTGCCCACTGCTTCCTGTTGGAAGGTCACCGCGACGATTGCTATTTTGCCACGTGGAGCGCGCACGGAGTCGAAGGTCACGCGTGGGAGGTACTCGACAAACTCTCCCAGAACGACGCGCTGACCTTCAACGAACTCCACGAGAAGTCCAGCCGCCGCGGCGTGACGGAGGATGTCCACGCGGGGGATGTGAGGGAACTCATCGGGCGCGGGTGGGCGGAGGAAGGTTCGGGCGTAGTTCAAATCACAGCGGCGGGCAAACAGGTTCGGGCAGAGGTCGAAGCGGAGACGGAACGTCTCTTCTTTGCGCCGTGGTCATGCCTGAACGAGTCCGAGTTGGAGGAGTTGGCCAGTCTCGCAGTTCGATTGCGGGATGGGCTGCAAGCAATGAAAGGAGAAGAACTATGAACGAAAACACCCCTATCAACGGCGTGCAGGTTGGAGAACTGGTGGAGTTCAGAAACATGTGCGCAACAACATTCAGGAGGTATGAGTCATGACTCCCATCGTTCGTGTGACTGCCCTGGCAGTCGTGCTGATGTTCCTTGCGCTGGCGATGGGGCCGGCCAGCGCGCAGGAGCCGCCGGATGGTCCCGCCGTGGCCGCCACAGCATCCCGGTGGAGGAGGCCAAGCCGGCCGGCGAGCGCGGGCTCTACCTGCACCCCGTGGAGCTGGGCCAGCCGGCAGAGTTGGGTTTGGACTACCAGCGTAACCTCGACGAGACGGAGTAATTCGATCTGCGCGGAACGGCAAACAGAGTCCATTGCCCAAAAGAACTAGTTCTTGTGCCGCAAAACGGTAAAATATCCCTCGTAATTTCATCCCTGGCCAGACAGGTGAGGGATGTTCTTGTTCTCCCATTTGTTGTATTGTATGCTGAGGTGGTTCATCCTGTCGGCCACAGGATAACACGCGGGCGATCGTGAGGCGACACGCCCCGCAGGGGGCGTTTGTCTGCGTAGCCGCGGCTTCCAGCCGCCATGTGGCCGGGCGATCGTGAGGCGACACGCCCCGCAGGGGGCGTTTGTCTGCGTAGCCGCGGCTTCCAGCCGCCATCTGGCCGGGCGATCGTGCGTTGACACGCCCCAGGTTGTGGAGGACCGCCATGAGAGGATCGTCTGCTCGCTTCGGCCGCGTGGTTGTTTTGGTGGTGGGACTGGCCATTCTGGGCATCGCCAGCGCCCAACCAGCGCTCGCCAGGCCGGTGCCGGGCCCGTGCGCACCCGGTGCAAGTTACGACCCCGCCTGCGACGCCGACCAGGACGGCGACGTGGATATCTTCGACATTCAATTGACCGCGGGCCACTGGAACCAATCGGGGACATGGGTCAGCGACAACAACCACGACCACCTGGGCCAGAATTGGACAGGCTCCGACTCGTTGGCGATTATCGGCTCCTTTGGCTCGCCCAGGTACGCGGCGTTGGTTCTGGACAACAACCACCCCAGCGGTGACGGCCTGGCGGTCGCACAGGCCGGCGGAGCGGGCGTATCCGTCTATTACAGCGGCTGGGCCGGCATTTTCGTCGGCGCGTCTGGCGCAGGCGGCGGCAACGGCGACGGCGTCCGTGTCTGCACCGCCGGCAGCGTCGGCTCGTGCCCGATCGACACGGCCAGCAACGGGGTGGAGATCGGCCATGCCACCGGTCACGGGCTGCGCGTCATGTCGGCCGACGGCGACGGCCTTTCGGTGCAGGCCGTCGACGGCAGCGGCGCCAGCGTGCAGTCGGCCGGCGCGCACGGCCTGTTCGTCGGCGCGGCCGGCGGCAACGGCGTCTACGTCGGCTCGGCGGGCGCCCACGGCGTCTATGCGCTGACGACCAACGGCGCCTACAATGGCGTCTACGGCATCAACAGCGGCGGCGGCAACGGCGTGCGCGGCGACAGCAACGGCGCCATCACCAGCGGCGTCTACGGCGAGAACAGCGGCGGCGGCTTCGGCGTGGCCGCCAGGTCCTCAACGGCGGCCGCGCGGTCTACGGCGAGGCCGGCGCGGGCTGGGCCGGCTGGTTCAACGGCAGCGTGACGATTACCGGCACCTGCACCGGGTGCCGGCAGGCAAGCTTTGCGGTCAACACCGGCACGCGCGCCTTGCAGCCCGGCGACGTGGTCGCCGTGCGCGGCGTCACGCCGGCCGATCTCGATAACGCGGCGGCGCTGTGGGATGTGTTGCCCGCGCAGCCGGGCCAGGCCGCGGTGGGCGTCGTGGCCGGCCGCGCTGCCCTGGTTGCTGCGACCGAGCACCTGCCGGCGGAGAACGGCCGGCAGCTTCTCCCCGGCGACGGAGCGGCCGCGCCAGGCGAATACGTCGTCGTCGTCTATAGCGGGCCGATGCAGGTGCGGATGACGACAGGCGTGGCCGCCATCGCCGCCGGTACGCGTGTCGTAGCGGCTGCCGATGGCCGGGTGCGGCCGCTGGAAACCCGAACCGTCGACGGTATGGTCGTCGCCGAGGGCGCGCCGACGCTAGGCTTCGCTCTGGGACAGGCCGCCGACGGCTTGATTTGGGTGCTGGTCAATCCGCAGTAGCCTGCCCGCCGGCTCACAGCCCACCAGGCTGCACTATCGAAGAACGACACCCGACACGCCCTTGGCTTTGGGACCCGGCGCCTGCCAACGGCAAGGCCGGGCCGTTGCTCGTGGAGGAACGCAATGCTTCGCTATTGGTCCGCAGTAGTGATCATGCTGTTGCTCACAGGCTGCCAGGTGAGCGCCCCCGCTGGCCAGGCCGCCTACGGATCCCGGGTCGCCTATGCCCCCGGACAGCCCGTGAACTTCCCCGATTTCACGCTGGAATTCGCCGGCACGCGTCGCGTGACGTCGCCTCAGTATCCACGCGGCTTTCTCTACTACGATTTCACCGTCACCCGCGGCGATGAGCAGCAAACCGTCGCCTGGAGCAGCGGAACCGGCGACATCGGCCCTCAGGAGTTCAAGGTGGGCGACAAGGTCTTTCTGCTAGAGCTGGCGTTCTCCGGGACACTCGGCAAGCTTGACGAGAACGAGCTTGTCATCATCGCTCCATAGACCCCGTGAAAGCCCAACGCGACACTGCCCCGCCCCTGTCTGGCGCGTAGCACCGAGGCCCCCTGCCGGCCGCAGATCCCAGAGCCGGCAAAACGGTCTGATTTTGTATCGAAAAGCGATACCTGCTGCCGCTCGTTTTGTGCTTAAATGAGCGCGCGGCTTTGCCCGCACTGTCATCCGCACCATTGAATCACCAGGAGGTAGTCGTCATGCAGCGCAGTTTCCGTTTCGCCGTGATCTCAATCGTGTTGCTCGTGCTCGGCCTGTTGATCGGCCCAGCCGGCGCCCAGGAGGCGCCTTCCATCCCCCAGGCAGGTCCCTGTGCGCCGGGCGCGGTCTACGACCCAGCCTGCGACGTGGACCACGACGGCGACGTGGATATCTTCGACGTCCAGCTGGCCGCCGGCCACTGGAACCAGACCGGCGTCTGGACCGGCGGCGACTACTGGGCGCTCGCCGGCAACGCCGGCACGACACCCGGGAGCCACTTTCTCGGCACCACGGACAACCAGCCCCTGGAGGTGCGGGTCAACGGCAGCCGCGCCCTGCTGATCCAGTCCAACGGTAGTAACTATGGCCCCAATCTGATTGGGGGTTATAGCGGCAATAGTGTATCCGCCGGCCTGGTTGGCGCAACCATCGGGGGCGGGGGAGCCAGCGGCTACGAAAACAGTGTTACCGGCAACTACGGCACTGTGGGCGGCGGGTGGGATAACACCGCCGGCCTCGAGGGCGCCACCGTGGGCGGCGGCCAGGCCAACACCGCCGGCGGGGTGTATGCCACCCTGAGCGGCGGGTTTGGCAACATAGCCAGCGACGGATATGGTACCGTAGGCGGCGGGACGTTTAACACCGCCAGCGGAGGGAACGCCACCGTGGGTGGCGGGTACCAAAACGCCGCCAGCGGAGGGTATTCCACGGTGGGCGGCGGGTACGGTAACACCGCCAGCGGAGCGTATGCCACCTTACCAGGCGGCGCCCTCAACACCGCGTCAGGCCAGTACAGTTTCGCAGCCGGCCAGCGAGCCAAGGCCACCCACGACGGGGCGTTCGTCTGGGCCGACAGCCAGGCCAGCGACTGGAGTTCCACGAGTACTGACACCTTCAGGGTGCGCGCACAAAACGGCGCCTATATCCAGGCCAACAATACCAACTACGCCGGCATCATTGACAACGATGGCAATGGCGACGGGCTGCGCGCCTATGCGGCAACCTCGCAGGGCAATAACTTTGGCGCGGCCTACGTCACCAACTCTGGTACCAGCCCCGGCCTTGTCGCCCATAGCGGCGGCACGTATGCCGGTTACTTCAATGACCAGATCTATGTCACCGGCGGCTGCACCGGCTGTACGCTGATGTACGTGGCGCAGAACACCGGCGATGCCGCGCTGGAGGCGGGCGACCTGGTGGCGGCGGCCGGCGTGGACAGCGCGCTGACCGGCGGCGTTGATCCTGTCCTGCGCGTGCAGCAGAGCGGCGCGGCAGCGCCGGGCGTGGTCGGCGTGGTCTTCAGCCGGGCGTCGGTCACGCCATCCGAGAAGGAAGGCGAGGCGCTGGACAGCGTGCAAGCGGCTGACGGCGCGGCGCAGCCGGGCGACTACCTGCTGATCGTCGTGCAGGGCCTGGCGCGGGTCAAGGTGGCGCAAGGCGAGGCGCTCACGCCTGGCCAGCGTCTGAAGGTCAGCGACGCGGCCGGGGAGGCCCGCGGCCTGCGCACGGTCGAGGTAGACGGCGTCACGCTGGACGAGGGCGGCCCAACGGTCGGCGTGGCGCTGGATGCCGCCGAAGATGAAATGGTGTGGGTGATGGTGGCGCTTCAGTAGCCCGCGCCTGCGTTCAACACGCTCCAACCGAAGGACCGGGCAGCCACGCCTGGTCATTTTCACCCGTACCTGGCTCGGTTGGAGACCGGCCAGAGCGGCAATTTTTTGGACAAGGAGACTAACGACACCCATGAAACATCGTCATTCATCCCTGCGCCGCGGCAGCATGGCGACATGCCTGCTGCTGGTACTATGTCTGGTTTGGGTCGCCATCCCGTGGGCCGCGGCCCAGGACGCGCCGGCTGCTACGTTTACCGTCAACTCGACCAATGACGTGAACGATGGCGCTTGCGACGCGACCCACTGCTCGCTGCGGGAAGCCATCAGCGCGGCGAACGCGGCCGCCGGGTCCGACACGATCGCGTTCAACATCGCCGGCGCAGGCGTCAAGACCCTCAGCCCGACCAGCGAGCTGCCCGCCATCACCGGTCCGACGATCATAGACGGACTGACGCAGCCCGGCGCAACCTGCGCGGCCTGGCCGCCGACGCTGCTCATTGTGCTGAACGGCGCGATGGTAGGGCCGTCCACCCCCGGCCTGCAGGTAACGACCGGCGCCAGCACGGTGCGCGGGCTGGTCGTCAACGGCTGGTGGGACGACTACGGCATCGTCATCGACGGCACAGGCAACCGCGTCGAGTGCTCGTTCCTGGGCACCAACGCGGCCGGAACGGCCGCCACGCCCAATTCCGTGGGCGTGGGCATCGTGGGCGGCGGCAGCAACAACATCGGCGGCAACCTGGCCGGCACACGCAACCTGATCTCCGGCAACACCGGCGATGGCGTGTACCTGACCAACGGCGTCTCCAACAACGCCGTCTACGGCAATTACATCGGCACCGACGTCAACGGCAGCCTCGACCTGGGCAACGGCAACAGCGGCGTCGCCTTCTCCAACGCCAGCAGCAACACGGTCGGCCTGCCCAATCCCTCCTCGCGCAACGTCATCGCCGGCAACAACAACACCGGCATCGTGTTCAGCAATGGCTCGAACAACAACTCGGTCGTGGCGAACTACATCGGCCTCAATGCAGCGGGCACAGCCGCAGTTCCCAATAACGTGGCCGGGGTGTTCATCAACAACGGCGCGGGCAACATCATCGGCGACAGCAGCGCCCCGGCGCGCAACATCATCTCGGGCAACGAAAACCAGGGCGTGCTCATCTTTGGGCCCTCGTCGGGTAATTTTGTGCGGGGCAACACCATCGGCCTCGACCCGGCCGGCGCCGTGGCCATTCCCAACCAGGGGTCCGGGGTGCGCCTGGCCAGCGGCGCCACGCTCAACGTGATCGGCGGCAGCGTGGACGCCGCACGCAACATCATCTCCGGCAACGACAACGAGGGCGTACTGATCCATGAGGCCGGCACGGACAACAACACGGTCGAGCGCAACTACATCGGCGTCGCCGCCGATGGGGTCACAGCGCGGCCCAACGCATACCTGGGCGTCGCCCTGGCCACCGCAGCCGGCAACCAGGTCCTCGACAACGTCATCTCCGGCAACCTGGCCGGCGGCGTTGTAATCTCTGCGGCCGGTGCGGACAACAACGTCGTGCAGGGCAACAAGATCGGCGTCGGCGCCGATGGCGTGACCGCAGTGGGCAACGGCACCTCCCCCATCGAGGGCGGCGGCGGTCCGGGTGTCGGCATCTTCCAGGGCGATGGCAACCAGATCGGCGGCCTGGCGGCCGGCGATGCCAACATCGTCGCCTACAACGGCGGCAACGGCTTGCAGGTCCAGGAGGGTGTCGGCAACCGCATACGGGGCAACTCGATCCACAGCAACGGCGCCCTGGGCATTGACCTGGACTACGATGGCGTCACCCCCAACGACCCGCTGGACCCGGACACCGGCGGCAATCTGCTGCAGAACTTCCCGACGCTGACCAGCGCCTCGGTCGGCGGCGGCGTCAGCGTGGCCGGCACGATCAACACCACGCCCAGCACCGCCATCAAGATTGACGTCTACGGCAATGCGACGTGCGATCCCTCCGGCAACGGCGAGGGCGCGACGCACCTGGGCGAGATCGCCATCACGACCAACGGCAGCGGCGACAGCCCGTTTGCGGCGACATTCCCCGTGTCACCCGGCGGCTTCTGGCTGACCGCGACCGCCACCGACCCGGCCGGCAACACCTCGGAGTTCAGCGCCTGCCGCGCCCTGGGCTGCTATCTGGACTTCAACGGCAACGGTCGCGTGGACGTGCAGGACATCATGCAGGTGGCCGCGCGCTGGAACAACCCCGGCGCGTACAACGCCACTTACGACGTGGCCCCGCCCTTCGGCAGTCCCATCGATATCTTCGATCTCATTGCCGTGGCCGAACAGTGGAACGCGCTCTGTCCGACTTTCGAGGGATGAAGCAGAGAGGCAGGCCAATGAGAATCAAGACACTCTGGCTGATGTTGGTAATCGTGCTGGCCGGCTGCGTCCAGGTCACGCCGGCCAGCCGCGACGTGGCGACTCCGACTGGCCCGCCAGGCCATCACGGCAGCCTGGAGATTACCCCATGACCCTGTAAAACATGTTCGCGTTCAACGAGAGGGCAGCGCAGGAAATCCGCGGCGCTGCCCTTGTCGGCATCCCGAACGGAGGGCATCTCGAGGGCGGGACGCGGATCGATATCCTGTGGCCGCATATCCATCAGATCGTGACGCGCGCGTGAGTGCGGATACCCGGTTGAAGCAACAAGGTGCTTCCATCAAGGAGGCCATCAAATGTCCCCAAGGCCATCAAATGTCCCCACTGGTTCGTTGGATTCTCGCCATTGTCCTGGCGCTGGTTCTGCTCGTGGTCGTCGTCGGCATCGGTTATTTCGGCCTCCTGCTGATAGCGTTCGGCGCGGATTCGTGCAGTGAGGTCGGCAACGACGCCAGCGTGTCCCTGCTCATGGCTGCGCCCGCCGTCATGGCTTTGGGCGTCGTCGTCGCCGCCATCTTGTTCGGGCTGAACAAACGCTGGCCATGGTGGGTCGGTGCGCTGGCCGCTGGCGCCGCGCTGGGCATGTGCGGCTACGTGTCCTGGTTCGCACTGGTGTCGCAATGGTGCGGATGAGCGACCTGTTGATCACAGTGATCACAGGGAGCAAACTTCATGAAAGTCCAACACAAGGCCATCGTCGTCACCGGCGGCGGAAACGGCATTGGGCGCGAGCTGGTTCTGCGCCTGCTCGACAAAGGCGCGCGCGTCGCCGCGGTGGACATCAACGAGGCAGGGCTGCAAGAAACGGCTGCGCTTGCCGGTGAGAAAACCGAGAGGCTGTCGCTGCACATCGCCAACATCGCCGACCGTTCGGCGGTGGAAGCGCTGCCCGCTTCAGTTCCAGGCGCGGCGAGGTTCATCTCCAAACAGATGCAGTCGCTCCTGCCAGAGTGAGCAAAGGAAGACTTCATGACATCAGTCGGGACAGTAGCAATCATCGGCGGGGGCGTGGCAGGGCTGGCGGCGGGCGGACTGCTCGCGCGCAGCGGAATCAAGGTCAAGCTCTTCGAGGCCAACGGCAAGATCGGCGGCTGCTGTGCGACGACCACCGTCGACGGGTACACGTTCAACGACGGCGCGCTCTATCTCGCCTTGCCCACCATGCTGGACCACGTCTTTGCCAGGATCGGACTGGATCGCCCGTCCGCTCTGCCGCTGCGCAAGATCAGCGCGCCGCAGACGACGGTTCTGCCCAACGGCGACGTGGTCACGTTTGGCGACGGCTTGCGCGTGACCGTCGAAAAGCGCACGGGGACGGTGAACGAAGCCGTCCTGAAACAAGAACTGGACGCCATGATGAGCCGATGGGAGCCGGCTCTGCGTCTGCTCACCGAGGACATCCTGGCCCACCCGCTGTCGTTTCGGCGCATCCTTGCCAGGGGCTGGAGGCATCTGCCCAAGTTCCGCGGGACGGTGGCGGACGAACTGAAGCGGCTCTTCAGCGACGACTCGGTGCGCGCGGCGATGGCGGGCGTTCTGCTGTATACGGGCCTGCCCCCGGAGAGACAGCCCGCGATTGGGGTGTTGGGCCTGGTGACCCTCTTCAGCGACGGCTTTCACCTGCCCGAAGGCGGCATGGGCAGCGTGCCCGAGGCGCTCAGCCGGGCGCTGCTGGCTCACGGCGGGGAAATCCATGTGAACGCGAGGGTGGACAGGATCGTCGTCAGCGATGGGCGCGTGCGCGGGCTGGAGATCCGCGGGCAGGGTCCGGTCGACGTGGACGCGGTCATCTCGACCGTCAGCGGGATGCTGACCTTCGGCGCTGCTGGGCGACGCCGACTCGCCGCGCCGTTTGCAGCGCATGGCGCGCGAGGCGAAGCTGTCGCACAGCGCGTTTTCGGTGCAGCTCGGCCTGCGCAACAGAATCGACGCGCCCAGCCATTCCCACTGCTTCCTGCCGCCGATGGAGCGACAAGGCGAGGTGTTCACCCCCTGCGACGACGGCGTCAAGTGGCTGGTGTACGATGCGCCCACGGTGACGCTGCCCGAGCTGGCGCCGGCGGGCGGGAGCGTGATCGAGCTGTATCCTCCCGTGCGCCGCGATCTTCCCGTCGACGCCTGGAGCGAGGAGCGCAAGGAAGCCGTTCTCGCCAGGGCGGTGGAGGCCCTCGGCCGCGTCCACACGCTGGACATCGCCGTCAAACGCCTGGTCAGCCCGAAGGATTTTCGGGACAACCTGAACCTGTACCGCGGAGCGGTCTACGGCCTGTCGCCGGAGGTCGCGCCGTGGAATCACTTCCCGCATCGCACCCCCCTTCGCGGCTTGTACCAGTCCGGGCAGACCACCTATCCCGGCTACAGCGTGGCGCGATCCGCGATGGCCGGCATCCTCGCAGCGGAGGCGCTCCTGGCTGATTGAGATCAGCCCGGTGAATAGAGTTCACCGTATTTATATCTGAGCTACAGGGAGTGCTGGACATGGGTGCAACCTTATGGGTGACGGGTCACGCGATATCAACGGCATGGATGTTGGCGAACTGGTGGAGTTCAAGAACATGTGCGCAACAACATTCAGGAGGTATGCGTCATGATTTCTATCGTTCGTGTGACTGCCCTGGTAGTGGTGCTGATATTCCTTGCGCTGGCGATGGGGCCGGCCAGCGCGCAGGAGATGCCGGATGGCCCCGCCGTGGCCGCGTGCCCGCCGGGCGGCGGCTATGCCTCCGGCTGTGATGTAGATCAGGATAGTGACGTTGACATCCTGGATGTCCAGCGCACGGCCGGCCACTGGAACTCGACCGGCGCCTACACCGCCGGCCATACTCACTGGGGCGAGACGTGGACCGGCGCCACGGGTGGTCACGGTCTGTCTCTCGACAACACGGCGGCCAGCGACATTGCCTACGGTCTGTCGGCCCGCAGCGCCAGCACCAACGGCGCGGGGGTGTACGCCTGGGCGAACTCTCCCACCGGCTTGACCTATGGCGTGTGGGGCGAGAGCAGCAGCACTAACGGCACGGGCGTGTACGGCCTGGCCACGCCCGCCAACGGCACGACGTATGGCGTCTGGGGTCAGAGCAACAGCAGCGACGGCCGGGGTCTCCTGGGGCGCGCCACCTCCCTCACCGGCTACACCTACGGTGTGTGGGGCCAGAGCGACAGCTCCAACGGCCGCGGCGTGTACGGTATTGCCGACGCTGCCAACGGCGTCACCACCGGCGTGTTCGGCGAGAGCAACAGCCCCAGCGGTCGGGGTGTGTACGGTTGGGCCAACGCGGCCACCGGCTTTGCCTATGGCGTGCATGGCCGCAGCGACAGCGACAACGGCGTCGGCGTATCCGGTCGCACCACCGCGGCCAACGGCTTCACCATTGGTGTGTATGGGCATAGCGAAAGCATCGGCGGCTACGGCGTCTACGGCGCCGCCTCGGCGGGCAGCGGGGCCTCTATCGGCGTGTACGGCTACAGCACCAGCGGCGCTGGTTATGCCGGCCTCTTCGAAGGCAATGGCGCCGACGCCCTCTTCGTCCAAAACTATGCCAGCGGCCGGGCCATCCAGGCCGTTGCGGCGACCGACACCGCCGTGTGGGCGAAGACCAGCAGCGGCCTCGCCGGCATTGACGGCTGGAACAGCAGCGCCACGGGGCGCGGTGTCTCCGGCTACGCCAGCGCGGCAACCGGCGCCACCCACGGGGTGTGGGGCCAGAGTGCAAGCACATCGGGCACGGGGGTGTTGGGCGTGGCCACGGCGGCCAGCGGTGACACCACCGGCGTCTATGGCGAGAGTGCAAGCCCTGACGGACAAGGCGTCTATGGCAAAACCACGGCCACGAGCGGCACCACCTACGGCCTGTACGGCGAAAGCGCCAGCACCAACGGGCGAGGCGTTTATGGGGTTGCCACAGCCAGCAGCGGGACCGCCATCGGCGTGTACGGTGTGACCGGATCCTCCAGTGGTTATGCCGGTTATTTCGTCGGTCCGGTGCATGTGCTTGGCACCCTGAGCAAGTCAGCCGGCTCGTTCAAGATTGACCACCCGCTCGATCCGGCCAACCAGTACCTCTCCCACTCCTTCGTCGAGTCGCCCGATATGATGAACATCTACAACGGCAACGCCACGCTGGACGGCGACGGCGAGGCCTGGGTCGAACTGCCGGCCTGGTTCGAGGCGCTCAATCGGGACTTTCGCTACCAGCTCACGACGATCGGCGGCTGGGCGCCGGTCTACGTGGCGCGCAAGATCAGCGGCAACCGCTTCCAGATCGCCGGCGGCGATCCGGGCCTGGAGGTCTCCTGGCAGGTCACCGGCATCCGCCAGGACGCCTACGCGAACGCCCATCGCATCCCGGTGGAGGAAGCGAAGCCGGTCGAGGAGGCGGGCCTCTACCTGCACCCTGTCGAGCTGGGCCTGGACGCAGAACTGGGCCTGGACTACCAGCGCAACCTCGACCCGCCGGAGTAATCCGAGCCGGGCGGGGTGGCGCAGTCAACGAAGGAGTCAACATGTCTGGCACAATGAGACAGAAACTGCTGATGGCGTTGGCCGCAGCCCTGCTGGCGACCGTGAGCATCCATGCAGGGGCCGCGTCCCTGAGCGGGCTGACGCCCGCGCGGGTGCTGGCCGGCCCCTGCGCGCCAGGTGGAGCCTACGACCCCGCCTGCGACGTAGACCACGACGGCGACGTGGACATCTTTGACATCCAGCTCGCGGCCGGCCATTGGGGACAGGCGGGGCCGTGGAGCAGCGGCAGTTGGGACCTGACCGGCAATGCGGCAACGGCGCCCGGCACGCACTTCGTCGGCACCACGGATAACCAACCCCTCGAGCTGAAGGTCAACAACCAGCGTGCCCTGCGCCTGGAGCCGCACACAACCAGCCCCAACCTGGTGGGCGGCCACAGCAGCAACAGCATCACCCCTGGCGTCTATGGCGCCACGATCAGCGGCGGTGGCGCGACGGCCGGCCCCAATGCGGTCGGTGGCACCCACGGCACGGTCAGCGGCGGGTATGCCAACAGCGCCGGCGGGCCCTATGCCACTGTGGGCGGCGGCTACGTCAACCTGGCGCCGGTCGCCTGGACCACGATTGGCGGTGGCTCGATCAACACGGCGAGCGGGACGTATGCCACAGTCAGTGGGGGATTCGGCAACACGGCCAGCGGCCCCTGGGCCACGGTCAGCGGTGGCGGCCGGCGAGACCCGGGCAATCCAGCCACGGGCAACCTGGCGACCGACAAGTGGAGCAGCGTAGGCGGCGGGGCTGGCAATCAGGCCGGCACCAACAACGGCAACGCCGAGGACGCCTGGGGCAGCACAGTGGCCGGTGGGGCTGGTAACCAGGCTCTTCACATCGCGGCCACCGTGGGTGGCGGCGAGAGCAACGTGGCCAACGGCCAGAATGCGACGATCGCGGGTGGGTCTGCCAACGCGGCCGGCCATTATGCCGCCGTTGGCGGCGGCGTAGACAATGCGGCCTACGGCGATTACAGCACGATTGGCGGTGGGGCATACAACCAGGCCAGCGGCCATGCAGCAACAGCCGTTGGCGGTGGCCAAAACACCGCGGGCGGAGCCTATGCGACGATCGGCGGCGGCCTGGGTAACATCACCAACGCCGGCTATGCCACGATCGGTGGCGGCGGACGGACCGACGCGCTCAACTCGGCGACGGCCAACCGCGTCACGGACGATTACGGCACGGTGAGCGGCGGTGGCAACAACCAGGCCGGTGACAATGCCGGCACCACCGGCGACCGGACGTACGCCACGGTCAGCGGCGGCCAGAGCAACACCGCCAGCGGCGCGTTTGCCAGCGTGGGTGGGGGGTCGGAGAATACGGCGAGCGGCGGCACAGCCATCGTTGGCGGCGGCGAGCAGAACCAGGCCAGCGGAGGCTGGGCCGTCGTCGTCGGCGGCACCGGCAACATCGCCAGCGGCCTGGCGGCGGGCGTGTTGGGCGGCTCGTCGAATACGGCCAGCGGCAGCTTTGCCAGTGTTGGCGGCGGTTTTGGCAATACGACGACCGCGGCGTACACGACGATCGCCGGCGGCGGACGCAGCAACCCGGCCGATCCGGCCACCGGCAACCGCGTCACCGACGATTACGGGAGCGTGAGCGGCGGCGGCAACAACCGCGCCGGCAACGCCGGCGGAACCAGCGATGACCGCCCCTACGCGACGGTTGCTGGTGGGTACGGCAACGTGGCCAGCGGTAGTTATGCCGCGGTGGCTGGTGGCTACGGGAACGACGCAACTGCGACCCAGGCCACGGTGGCCGGTGGTGTTCACAACGATGCGACCGGTGACAAGTCCTTCGTAGGCGGTGGGGAGGGCAACACAGCTTCGGGCATCGGTTCGGTGGTGGGTGGCGGCGCGTTCAACACGGCCAGTGGCACGAATGCCGTGGTTCCCGGCGGTGCGTACAACCAGGCGACAGGGAATTACAGTTTCGCCGCCGGGCAGCGCGCAAAAGCGGCCGCAACGGGGCTGTTTGTTTGGGCAGATAGTTTGCCATACGACTGGGGGGTCAGCAACCCGAATGGTTTCTGGGTGCGCGCAACCGGTGATGTCAATTTCACGGTTGGTGTGGACAATCAGGGCGTGCTGACGGTTTATTGCTACCTGCACGCCAACAGCGGCGGCTGGAACTGCGTGGACCTGCGACCCAGGTCAGGCAACCAGGAGATCGTTGATGGTGTGGATACCCTGCAGCGCCTGAGCCAGGTGCCCATCTCAACCTGGAGCACCACGCACGACGACCGCACAGTGCGCCACATCGGTCCGCAGGCGCCAGATCTCTACGCGGCGTTTGGACTGGGCGAGGATGAACAGTCCCTCAACGCGCTCGACATGAACGGGATCGCATTCGCCGCGATCCAGGGGCTGTATCAGATGCTGCAGGAAGCGCAGAACACAAACCAGGCGCTGGCTGCCCAGAACGCCGGCCAACAGGCTCAGCTCGACAAGCTGAGCAGCCGGCTCGCCGCGCTCGAGCAAGCGCTGGGACAAAGTCGTTAGCCCTAGTGCGGGGCCAGGGAACATGTTTGGTTCCGCCTACGGAAACAGGCGCAATTCGTGCCCGCTTGCAGCATAAACAACATTCAGGAGGTATGAGTCATGATTCCCATCGTTCGTGTGACGGCCCTGGCAGTCGTGTTGATGTTCCTGGCGCTGGCGATGGGGCCGGCCAGCGCCCAGGAGCCGCCGGAAAGCCCTGAAGTGGGCGTCTGCCTGGCGGGCGCCGGCTATGCCTCCGGCTGCGACGTTGATCAGGATGGCGACATTGACGTCTTTGATATTCAGTTGACCGCCGGCCGCTGGAGCACCAGCGGCATCTACACCTCGGGTCACAACCACTGGGGCGAGACGTGGACGGGCGCCTCCGGCGCGCACGGCCTGCGAGTTGAGCACACTGCCGCCAGCGGCGACACCTCCGGACTAGTGGGTGTGTCCGCCAGCATGGCAGGCCGCGGCGTCTTTGGCTATGCGTCCAATACAAACGGCCAGAACGACGGCGTGTTTGGCATGAGCGAGAGCAATGGGGGTCGCGGTGTGCGCGGCCTGGCGACGTCCACCAGCGGTACGACCTTTGGCGTCTACGGCGAGTCCAACGGCAACTCCGGCAGTGGTGTGTTCGGCTACGCCTCATCCTACACCGGCACGACGAACGGCGTGGGCGGTGTGTCCACCAGTAGCAACGGCCGTGGCCTATATGGGTCTGCCGTCGCCGCCAGCGGCGCAACCTATGGTGTATACGGCGAATCCGTCAGCACGACTGGCCGTGGTGTATACGGCGTTGCAACCAGCACCAGCGGTCAAACCTATGGGGTGCTTGGTGCGTCTGACAGTTCATCTGGTCGCGGCGTCTTCGGCGTTACAACCAGTACGAGCGGTCAGGCCTATGGGGTCCTTGGCCAGTCCAGCAGCACGGATGGCCACGGTGTGTCTGGCTCCGCATTAGCCGCCAGCGGACCAACCTATGGGGTGTACGGCACGTCCAGCAGCACTGGCGGTATCGGCGTGTATGGCGCTGCCACAGCCGCCAGCGGCACGACCCACGGGATGTACGGCCAGTCCGCCAGCACCGATGGCCGTGGGGTGTATGGCCGGGCCACCGCCACCAGCGGCGCCACCTATGGGATGTTCGGCCTGTCGGCCAGCAGCGGAGGCCGCGGCGTCTATGGTCTGGCCTCATCTGCCAGCGGCACAACCTATGGGGTACATGGCCAGGCCAGCAGTCCCGATGGCCGCGGCGTTTATGGCTACGCCCCATCCACCAGCGGCAGCACCTTTGGTGTCTACGGCCAGTCCGCCAGCACCGATGGCCGCGGCGTTTATGGGGTCACGACAGCCACCAGCGGTACTACCACCGGGGTGTACGGCTGGTCCGACAGCGGCAATGGCCGCGGCGTGTTTGGCTATGCTTCAGCCGCAAACGGCACCAACTACGGTGTGCGTGGCACGTCCGAGAGCACCACCGGCCGCGGCGTGTACGGCTATGCTGTCGCCAGCAGCGGCACCAACTACGGCGTGTATGGCGCGACCGAGTCTGCCAGCGGCTACGCCGGGTATTTCAGCGGCAGGGTGCATGTCAGCGGTACGCTCAGTAAGTCGGCCGGCTCCTTCAAGATTGATCATCCCCTGGACCCGGCCAACCAGTACCTCTACCACTCCTTCGTCGAGTCGCCCGACATGATGAACATCTACAACGGCAATGCGAGGCTGGACGGCGACGGTGAAGCATGGGTGGAACTGCCGGCCTGGTTCGAGGCGCTCAACCGTGACTTCCGCTATCAGTTGACGCCCATCGGCGGGCCGGGGCCGAATCTCTACATTGCCCAGGAGGTGCAGGGCAACCGCTTCCAGATTGCGGGCGGCGCGGCCGGGCTGCGGGTCTCCTGGCAGGTGACGGGCATCCGCCAGGACGCCTACGCCAACGCGCACCGCATCCCGGTGGAGGAGGAAAAGCCGACCGACGAGCGCGGTCTTTACCTGCACCCGCTGGAGTTGGGTCAGCCGAAGGAGCTTGGGTTGGATTACCAGCGCAGCCGGGAACGGTTGGAACAGCCATAGGCGGAGAGGCTCTTATCATGGGTACGTTCGTTCTCGTCCATGGTACGTTTCATGGCGGCTGGTGCTGGAAGAAGGTGCTGCCCCTGCTGCGCGCAGCCGGGCATGTGGTATAATTCCCTCCAATTCGCAAACAATCAGAGGAGCACAAGATGACAACCAATTCACCAACCTGGGCCGATACCCTCGTCCATCTCCTTGCGCTGGCTTCCCGGCTGGAGGACGAAGGGCAGTACAACCTCGCCAAGCTGACGCGCGCGATCGCCGATTCGCTGAGCCGCCAGGCTGCCTTTCGGATGGCCGCGCCCATCGGCGCGGATGAACTCGCCGCCGACCTCAAGCAGACCGCGGCCGCGCTTGCCAGCCTGAATGTGAGCGCCGCGGCGCGGTCGGCCCTCGCACAAGGCGCTGACGTGATGGCCGGCGGGAGCATGCCCCTGATCACCACCATCCCGCACCCCCATGTCTGCCGCACCTGCGGGCATCTGCTGCTCGGCGCGCCGGAGACGAACTGCCCGACCTGCGGCGCCTGGCCCGGCACCTACCAACGCTTCATGCCCAACTACTGGCTCGACGCGTTCGAGCCGTTGGCGGCCATCGAACGTCTGCGCCAGACGCCGCTCGACGTGGCAACGCTGCTGGAAGGACTCACGGAGGCGCAGTTGAATCAGGCGCCGGCCGGCGGCGGTTGGGCGATTCGCAACGTCCTGACGCACCTGCGCGACGCGCAAGATGTGCTCGCTTTCCGGCTCGACCTCTTCCTGCAGGAAGAACACCCCCTGCTGGAAGCGAAGGCGGTTTGGACCTGGGCGGCCAACGAGGGGGAGCGCCCGCCCACCGCGCTGGAGATCTTCCGAACCTACCGGGCTGCGCGCAGGGAAACGCTGCACAAGCTGGAACAGATGCCGCTGACGCACTGGTGGCGCACGGGCCGGCACCAGGAGTTCGGCGCCGTGACGCTGCGCCAGCAGGCCAGCTACTTCGCCGCGCACGAGCTGACCCATCTCTCGCAGATCGGCGTGCTGCGCCGCACCTGGCCGTCGAATGGCCCGGCGTGATGTCTGGAAGCGCCCGCGCTGGCCAGCGGCCACCTGCAGGCCGGCGGTTTGGCGGTGCGCGATGACGTGCGCGTGGGTAACAATGTGCTGGTGCAGGGCGGATTGAGCGTCGGGCCAGCCGGCGCGCTCATCGGCGGCGATGCAGCCGTGGAAGGCGATCTGGGTGTGCTCAGCGGCCTGGTACGACCACGACGACGTGCAGCGAGTGGTTGCCGAGCTGCGGACGCTGGCAACCGATGTCACGCTGGAGCTGTGGGGGCCGTCGCCCATCGTGCCGCAGCCCATCCGTCCTGGCGGCTGACGGCGACGAGCGTAGACGCCAGGATTCTACGCCTACCATCTGTACACGGCGCGCCGGCATCTTGGCTTGGCCAGGCGTTACTGTGCTTCGATCGAGGGATGATGATAATGGTCAATCAGCAAGTGAAACCACCCGCGGCTCAATTCCATAGGCAGGTCATCGGCGAGGTCGAGCTGATTGCGCTGAGCGACGGCGGGATCAACTACCCGGCGGCCATGATCTTCGGGAACGTGCCGCCGGAAGGCGCAACGCGTTACGACCTGCCAGGGCGTCAACTGTTTCTCCCCTACACGCTACTCCTCATCAGAAGGGGACGCAGCCTGACGCTGTGCGACGTTGGCGCCGGCGATCTCGGCAACCCGGGCGATCAGGCATTCCCCGGTCTCGACCACAGGACGTCGCGCACCAACTTGTTGGTCCCCAGCCTGTTGGCGGCGGGGATCAATCCGGGCGAGATCAATATCGTCCTCATCACACATGCTCACCCCGATCACGTCGGGGGGATGCTTGACGCTGAGGACCGGCTGGTCTTCCCCAATGCCCACTACACCATCGCGCAAAGGGAGTGGGACTACTGGATGGCGGCCGATCCTGCGACGGCCGGAGCAGCCGCCCTGCGCGGGCATCTCGAGCAACTGATCGCCACGGCCAGAAAGGCACTCGATGCGATTGCCGGGCGCGTCACCCTCGTGCAAGGCGACGAAGAAGTCGCGCCCGGCATTCGCCTGGAATCAACGCCTGGGCACACGCCCGGCCACATGATGGTCACGATTGCAGCGGGCGGCCAGACGGTCTACAACATCAGCGACTTGGTGGTGCATCCGCTGTTCATCGAACACCCGCAATGGGCGCCGACCATTGACATGGATGCCGGGCAGGCCGATGCAGTGCGACGCCGGTTCTTCGCACGCGCCACCGAGGAGAACGCGCTCGTTTTCGGCCATCACCTCGGGCCGTTCCCCAATTTTGGGCGTATCACACAATGGGGCGATGCGTGGCGGTGGCAACCAACGTGAGTAGCTGGCCATCCATGCTCGTCGAAACCGTCGCCATCACCCTGTGCAGCACGGTCGTGAGGGACAATGCCTGAGCTTACCTACGCCTCATTCATGGTCCGCCTGTGGCGCGAGCCGGCCGGGGAAGTCGTGAACCGCGAAGCGCCGGTCTGGATGGGCGAGTTGGAGTCCATCCAGACCGGCCGCGCCTGGCAGTTCCAGGGGCTGGAGCCGCTCTTGCCGCTGTTGGCCGCGCACCGTCCGTGGAGTTACGGACTATGCCTGAAAACACCCGTCTCCCCATCTTTGAGCGCTGGGCCGCGCGCTACGATCAATCGGTGCGCACCGACCAGGGCATCTTTGCCAGCTACGATGAGGTGCTGGACGCGGTCGTCCACGCCGCGGCGGTTGCGCCGGGCATGCGCGTGCTGGAACTGGGCATCGGCACCGGCAACCTGGCCCAGCGCTTCGTGACGTTGGGCTGCGAAGTCTGGGGGACGGACTTCTCGCCGGCGATGCTGGCGATTGTACGGGAGAAGGTCCCGCAGGTCACGCTGATCCAGATGGATCTGACGGCCGATTGGCCGGAAGCCCTGCAGCAGCGCTTCGACCGCATTGTCGCCAACTTCGTGCTGCACGAGTTCGACCTGGCGACAAAAATCAGCCTGTTACAGCGGCTGGCGACCCATCATTTGATGGCGCAGGGGCTGATCGTCGTCGGCGATGTGGCCTTTGCCACGGCCGAATTGCGTCAACAGTCGGGCGCAGAGACGTGGGACGAGGATGAGTTTTACTGGGCAGCCGATGAAACGATGGCCGCCTGCGCCGGAACCGGGCTGGAGATCGCTTTCCAGCCGATTTCCTGGTGTACCGGCGTCTTTGTCGTCCGGTTGAGTTCACCGCTGCAGATGCCGACCGCCGACGTGGCAACGGGTCTCCAGGGGCCGCCGCCAACCGTGCCGCAGCCGATCCGTCCCGGCGGCTAACGACATTCAAGCTGAACAGTTACGATATCAGATAGCTGAGCGCACACTAGGAATCTTGACAGGTGTCACCCTAAGAGTTACAATGGATGTGTAGGTATAGCCGATGGGTAACATTCAGATGCCGGGCACTTGCGACCGATCGTGAAGAACTCCGAACAGGTGGCTCTAGATGATTAAGTCGTTTCGTCACAAAGGTCTCGAGGATTTCTACTATGATGGAACAAAGAAGGGCATACAACCCAAGCATGCCAATCGACTTGCAGACATCCTGGACGTGCTTGACGCGGCCACGTCGATCCAAGACGTGAACTTTCCAGGATCGGGATTGCATCTGTTGCAGCCGAAAGCGGAAAACAGATGGGCAGTTAAAGTCTCCGGGAACTGGCGAGTCACTTTCCGATTCGAGAATGGAGACGCCCATCAGCTAGATTATGAGGATTATCATTGATTATGAGCACCAGGAACAGACCGCCGGCTCATCCCGGCCGTATTTTGAAGAATTTGTATCTCGAGCCCTTGGGCGTAACGAATACCCAGTTGGCTGAGACGCTCGGTGTATCACGCAAGGCGGTCTCGGCCATTGTCAATGAGCACAAGTCGGTCACTCCCGAGATGGCCCTGCGCCTTGCGCGCGCCTTTCCCAACACCGCGCCGGAGTTCTGGCTGAATCTGCAGCGGTCCTACGACCTATGGCACGCAATCCAAAGGTCGCAGGATTGGCAGCAAGTCAGGTCGCTGATAGGACAGTTGGCGGATTCACCTGCGTAGACTAGTTAATGATGAATGACGAATTGGTAAAGGCGGTCCAAGTCGCGCAAAGAGAGGCTCTACCAATCGGTAGAGCCTCTCGGGTTGTCTCTAATTGGCTGGCGCCACCGTTGCGCGCATCTGATCCACCCGCTGTTGCAGCCAGACGTTGACCAGGGTCTGTGTGCTGACCTGGCGTTGCCTGGCGATGCGGTGCAGATCGTTCATCAGCTCCGATTCGATGCCAACCAGGGAGCGCCGTGCGGTAGGACCGAAGAATATACTACGCCGATCAACGTCACGACAAAGTGAAAGGAGCTTGTGATGAATTCGAGGGTTCGTTTCGTGATGTGTGTTGTGGCGCTGATCGCCCTTGCGCTGAGCATTGGGCCGACCAGTGCGCAGGAGGCGCCGGATGGCCCCACCGTAGGCGCGTGCGCCGCGGGGGCCGGCTATGCTTCGGGCTGTGATGTGGACCAGGACAGCGACATTGACATCCTGGATGTGCAGTTGACGGCCGGGCGCTGGAATTCCAGCGGGGCGTACACCTCGGGTCACAACCACTGGGGCGAGACGTGGACTGGCGCAACGAGCGATCACGGTCTGCGGCTGGAGCACACGGCCGCCAGCGGCGCCACCTATGGCATCTACGGCCAAACTGCCAGCAGCAGCGGATACGGGATCTATGGCTACGCCTCTGCCACCAGCGGCTTGAACCGTGGGGTCGCCGGCCGGTCCGACAGTAGCGGTGGTTACGGGGTGATTGGCTATGCCTCTGCCATCAGCGGCTCGAACCGTGGGGTATACGGTCGGTCCGACAGCACCGATGGCCACGGCGTCTTCGGCTGGAACACGGCCACCAGCGGCGCCACCTACGGTGTGTACGGTCGTTCCGACAGCACCGGTGGAATCGGGCTGTACGGTTGGGCGCTTGCCGCCAGCGGCACTACCTACGGCGTGTACGGCAACGCCGACAGCACCGATGGCCGCGGCGTTTATGGCCAGGCCACAGCCACCAGCGGCGCCACCTACGGGGTGTACGGCCACTCCGTCAGCACCGATGGCAATGGAGTCTATGGCCAGGTCACTGCCACCAGTGGCTTTGCCGCAGGTGTGCGTGGGGAAACTGCAAGCACGGCGGGCCCCGGGGTGTTTGGCGAGGCCACAGCCGCCGGCGGTGCAACCTACGGGGTGTACGGTCGCTCGGCCAGTCACGATGGTCGGGGGGTGTTTGGCGCAGCCACGTCCGCCAGCGGTGCAACCTACGGTGTGTACGGCCAGTCCGCCAGCACAATTGGCACTGGCGTGTACGGGTGGTCTACAGCTGGCAGCGGCACAACACACGGGGTGCAGGGCGTGACTGGGAGCACCTCTGGTAGAGGGGTATTCGGCGAAACCACAACCGGCACCGGCGTCACGTATGGGGTGTATGGCTGGTCCGTCAGCAATGCCGGCCATGGCGTGTATGGCTGGGCTTCAGCATCTGCCGGCACAACCTACGGGGTGGAGGGCAGGACTGAGAGCACCTCTGGCCGCGGCGTGTACGGTATTGCTTCGGCTGCCAGCGGCCAGACGTTTGGCGTGCTGGGCGAGTCCACCAGCACCAGCGGCTACGGCGTGGTCGGTCGGGCAACGGCTGCCAGCGGCCAGACGCGTGGCTTACAGGGCGAGTCCACTAGCACCGGCGGCTATGGCGTGTACGGCTATGCCACCGCCGGCAGCGGTACGACTTATGGCGTTTACGGCCTGTCTGGCAGCACCTCTGGCCGCGGGGTGGTCGGTCACGCCAGCGCCCTCATCGGTCCGACTTTTGGCGTTCAGGGCTGGTCTGGAAGCACCGGTGGCATCGGCGTGTCCGGCTGGGCCTCAGCCGGAAGCGGCTGGACTTTTGGCGTTCACGGCGAGTCTTACAGCACCTCTGGCATCGGCGTGTACGGTTCTGCCCCGGCCGCCAGCGGTGCGACTCATGGAGTTTACGGCGAGTCTGACAGCACCTCTGGCAGCGGCGTTTACGGCCACGCCTCAGCCGACAGCGGTGTGACCTATGGTGTTTACGGCCTGTCTAGCAGCACCTCTGGCCGCGGCGTACGGCTACGCCTCAGCCGACAGCGGTGTGACCTATGGTGTTTACGGCCTGTCTAGCAGCACCTCTGGCCGCGGCGTGTACGGCTACGCCACCTCCTCCAGTGGCACCAACTACGGTGTGTATGGGCGGACCGACTCCTCCAGCGGTTATGCCGGGTATTTCGATGGCCGCGTGCACGTCAACGGCACGTTGAGCAAATCGGCCGGTTCGTTCAAGATTGACCATCCGCTTGATCCGGCCAACCAGTATCTCTCCCACTCGTTCGTCGAATCGCCCGACATGAAGAACATCTACGACGGCGTGGCAGTTCTGGACGCCAACGGCGAGGCCGCGGTGACGCTGCCGGCCTGGTTCGAGGCGTTGAACAAGGACTTTCGCTATCAGTTGACGCCCATCGGGGCGGCGATGCCCGATCTGTACATCGCTCAGAAAATCAACAACAACACCTTCCAGATTGCGGGCGGTCGGCCGGGCATGGAGGTCTCCTGGCAGGTGACGGGCATCCGCCAGGACGCCTACGCCAACGCACATCGCATTCCGGTGGAGGAGGCGAAGTCGGCCGAGGAGGCCGGGCTGTACCTGCACCCGCTGGAGTTGGGGCAGCCGAAGGAATTGGGCCTGGATTATCAGCGCAACACCGGCAGTGCGCAATGAGGAGCCGTGGAAACACATCCTGGCGCACCGCGCAATCCTACGACCGCCTGGCGTCTGAAGTCGCTGCAACGACTGCGAGGCCCACCTGCGCGGGCTGCGTCGCGAGACCGAAATGCCCCCGGTGTGACTAATGTCGCTGTGCGCTTTTCGGCGTGTGTGTTACACTGCCGATAACCCTAACGAACGCAAGGAGCATATCATCATGACCACTGCCACCGATACCCCCTTCATCTGCATTGACGACTTGCTGGCCCAACTGCCGGACATCCCGCCAGACAGCATCGTCAGCCGCACCTTCTATGGAGACGATCGCGTCAAGGCTATCCTCTTCGGTTTCGCGGCCGGCCAGGAACTGTCAGAACACACGGCCGCCAGGCCCGCCATCCTGCATTTCCTGCAGGGTCACGCTCGCTTGACGCTGGGCAGCCACGCGACGACCGCCGACCCCGGCACGTGGGTTCGCATGCAGCCCGGCCTGTCGCACAGCGTGTTTGCCGAGACGACGGTCGTGATGCTGTTGTACCTGGTTTAGGTCTCTCTGTAGAACAGGAAAGAACAGGAATGAAATGAGACAACCATGAACTGGAAACAGGTTTTGCAGCAGGCTTCTGAGCGCTTTCAACCTGGACTTCATCGGTTTCACCATCGAGGGCATCACCGTCAACGAGCAGCCTGCAGAGTTCAAACGCAGCGGGCAAGAACTGACGATCACGCTGGCAACGCCACTTGACGCAAACGAGCTCTTCACGGTCGAGGTCACCTACAACGGCGCACCTGAAGCGATTGAATCGGTTGCGATCCCTGTGCCGACCGGCTGGGTGAATTTTGGTCTGGGGAAGTTTCGTGTCACGAGTCGCATCTCAATTGCTTCGATACGCGGCCACGCGATCCTGACGCCGCGCCAATTCGCTCGTGTAGCGCCGGCCCAAGGTGTCAGCATGGGTCGCGATCCACGCGCTGAGCGCGGTTTGCGCCGGCCGGTTGGGCATCCACATAGAGTAGATTCGCCATCAGTCCGGCGATCTCCTCGTGCGTGATGGTCACATCGCCGACCAGCGCGCCGACCGCACGACCGACCCAGTAGCCCACGGCCGGCGGCATGCCGATCACCGGCCGCCGTGCGCCGATCAAGCGGCCGATGGTCCCCACCATCTCCCGGTAGGTGAACGTTTCGGGGCCGATGGCGTTAATGATCGCGTTCTCCCGCGCCAAGCCCCTGCACCACGGCCAGGGCAGCCAGGTCATCCACGTAGATCGGTTGCAGCTTGTAGGCGCCGTCGCCGAAGACGCCGAAGATGGGCAGGCGGCGCAGCAGCCAGGCGATGTTGTTGATAAGGATGTCCTCCTTACCGAAAAGCACCGTGGGCCGCAGGATGGCATACGACAGACCTGACTCGATCAGCGCCCGCTCCAGCCGGGCCTTGCCGCTGAGCTTACTCCAGCGGCGAGTCCTCCGAGGGGTTGGTGATGCTCACATGCACGATCCGCGCCACGCCGGCGCGTTTGGCCGCCTCGAAGAGCACGAGTGTATTGCGCACTGCGTCCGCGTGGCGAAAGAGCGGGTGGTTGAAACGTACCCAATAGGTGTTGTAGAGCACCTCGACCCCCTGCAGCGAGCGCGCCAGCTCGTCAGGCCGGTCGAAGTGGAACGGGTAAATCCGCAGCCGGCCTCCGAACGCGTTGGCGCGGTCGGTCGAGTTGGTGAGAGTGATCGTCGGCTGGCCCTGGGCAAGCAGACGTTGCGCAATGTACTTGCCGGAATAGCCGAACGCGCCGGTGACGGCGTGGATGCGAGCTTCTGTCATTGATTCCTCTGACTTTGTTCAGCCGCCGGTTCTGACTTCCAGTCGCCTATGGCGCGTTTTTCCTTGTCGAAGGCAATGCCGATCAGCACCACCGGTTTGCCGCTGGCGCGGTAGGGCTGATCGTAACCGCGCGCCCGAATCTGATCGAGCGCAACCTGCGCGCTGGTCATCTTGAATTCGATGATGTAGATTCTGTTGGGCAGTTCCAGCACCGCGTCTATACGGCCATGCGCCATGACCTCTTCGGCGTTCACCTCGAAGCCAAGTACGCTGAGGATCAGATAGACCAGTGAATGGTAGTAGGCTTCCAGCGGAAGATGAATGGTGTGAGGAATGCTGGCAAAGATGGAGTTGAGGATCAGCACGAACTCGGCGATGGAATCCCGGCGCAGCGCCTTCTGCAGCCTGCCTGTCAAGGAAGATGGAAGGGCGCCTACCCGTGGCCCCAGATAATCCGCCAGCAAGTATTGCCTGAAAGCCTGTGCCACTTCGTGATTGGGGTAGCCAAGCCGGTATTCGGTGCCAGCGACAGAGGGCAGCCTTTCTCGAACGGTGAGATAGCCGGTCTGAAATAGCAGGGAGACCGCATCTATGTGATTCACGTCGGCCGAATCGAGCAACCGGTTGTCGGCATAGATTTCGTCCAGTTCATAGGCGGCCACCTGGTTGCTGCGCAGGAGTTTGATCAAGAAACTGGGCGTGGCGGTGGCGAACCAGTGATTCTCGAAGCTCTGCAGTTCGAAGAAGACCAGCGTGGAGAAGGGCACGTAGAGCGTCTGCTTGCCATCCCAGGAAAAGCCGTTGTACCAGAAGCGGATGGCCTCCACCATTTCCGCCCGGCTGACGGCGAAGCGCGCGGCCAGGGCTTCGATGCGGTCGGGGAAATAGCGCTCCAGTTCCTCCTGCGTGTAGCCCACCAGGGTGGCAAAGCGCTCATCCAGGGTGATGTCGAGCAGGTTGTTCAGATCGGAAAAGAGCGACAGCTTGCCATATTTGGAGATGCCGGTCAGGAAAGTCCAGTGGATGTGGTTGGCCGCGGTGGTCTTGAGCACGGAATAGAAGTTCTTGAGGGTGGCGATATGCTCGGCCACCTTCTGCTCATTCTCCAACAGGTCGGTGATGGCCCGGTCGTACTCGTCAATCAGTAGCACGATTTTTTGTTCTGCGGACAGGTGAACGATGAGTTCCTGGAATTTCTCTTTGTAGTGTTCAGCCTGCAGTTGAATTTGATGCTCGGCGGCCAGGCGATCCAGGTGATTGGTCAGCGCTCGCTCCAACGGCTGTTCGTGATAATCCAGATCGTTGAAGTTGATTACCAGCACCGGGCGCGGCTTCCAGTCAACCTTGTCTTCGATCCACAGCCCGCGGAAAAGCGCACGATGTCCCTGGAAGAGATGCTGCAGCGTGGAAACCAGCAGCGACTTGCCAAAACGCCGCGCCGCGACAAGAAGACGAAGGTTCCTGTGTTGATCAGCCGGTAGATCTGCTCGGTCTTGTCAACGTAGAGGAAATTGCCTTCGCGCAGCGAGTCGAAGAACTGGATCCCGATCGGCAGCTTTTGCATGGCGGTATTGTAGCACAATTGCGCCAGAAGCTAGAAATCACTCTCACGATCGGGGTTGATTCGCATCGTTATGATCTGTATCGTGCGGGTATTCCATCCACAGAAAACAGGTCATCAAGCAGGCAGCCGGCACTGACTGCCGCCGCCGAGTGAATTAGGGTCGCCCGGCGCTCGCCACCGACGCCGGCCACCAGGACGGCGTCGGAATGGCCCCGCGGCCCGCCAGCTCGCTGTAATGGATGGTCACCAGGCGGTCGCCCTGCGAGGCGCCGACGTTGTACGGCGTCGCATTCGGGTCCGCGCCCTGACCCACCTCTACCCACCACATGTAGACTTCGCCTGACGGCCAGCCGGCGGGAATGCCCGTCAGATTGACGCAAGCCACGTTGCCCAGGAAGGCCGTCGTGGCGGTTTCGCCGGTCAGCCAGTTGTAGAGCGCCAGCCGGTAGGTGTCGGTGGCTACGCCGCGCGGGTCCAGCAGAACTGCGCCGGCAGCGTGACCTCGGCTCCATCCTCTGGCGAGACCAGTGCGACATCGGCCACGTCGAAGTCTCCGCCCCAGGCCGTCGCGCCTGCGGTGTAGGCGGCCAGCCGGTTGCCCCACCAGCTCCACAGATACCCCTCACCAGGGTTGGGGTCGTCGGGGGTGTTCAGGTAGCGCACCGCGTAGAACTCGCCCGCGGCCAGCGCCGGCGCGCCGACGAAGAGATAATTGCCGTTTGCGGCCGTTATCGTCGCGGCCTGTGTGCTCCAATCAGCGCCGTTCCAGCGCCGGAGGTCCAGCCGCAAACCGCCCGCGGCCGCGCCGTGCGAAGTGACCCGACCGTAGATGCCATTGGCGGACGCTGTGGCTGTGGGGGTAGCGGTTGGCGTACGCGTAGGCGTGACGGTCGGCGTGCGGGTACGCGTGGCGGTTGGTGTGTTGGTCGGCGTGCCCGCGGACGCGGTGGGCGTGCGCGTGGGCGTGGCGGTCGGCGTGCGGGTGCGCGTGGCGGTGGGCGTGCTGGTCGGCGTGCCTGCGGACGCGGTGGGCGTGCGCGTGGGCGTGGCGGTCGGCGTGCCTGCGGACGCGGTGGGCGTGCGCGTCGGGGTACGCGTCGCGGTCGGTGTGCGCGGGGGCGTGCTGGAAGCGGCGGAGGTCGGCGTGACGGTCGCGGTGGCCGCGCCAGAACGGCAGCCGAAGTCCTGCGCCCAGTAATGTTTGTAAGTGCTTGCTGCGTTGTAGCCGTAGCCGACGCCAATCTCGCAGACCAGGGGATTGAGGAGATTGGCGCGATGGGGCGGGCTGTTCAGCCAGGCATTCACCACTGCTTCGGCTGAGTCCTGCCCCCAGGCGATATTCTCAGCAATCGTGTAGTGCGGCGAGTAACCGAAGCCGACCAATCTCGTGGTCATGTCACGGCCCAGGCGATCAATGTGGTTGGCGCTGATGTGGTTATACGCCGCCATGTCCCCGGCGAACCAGGCGGCCGCGCTGCCCAGGTTGGCCTGTGTTTGCAGCGGCGGCAGGCCGTTTTGGCTGCGCGCGGCGTTACTCAGCTCGATGACCCGGCGTACAAAATCGTTGCTGGCCGCGGTCGGCGTGGCCGTGGGAGTGCGCGTGGGCGTTGGCGTGGGGCCGCCCCCGCCCGCACGCCGCAACAGCGGCAGATACAGGCGTGGCGATTGCATCCGGAACCGGGCCGCCTGGAAGCTGGTCTGCTGGTCGAAGCTCCGCGGACGCCGAAGGTGTACTCGCCTTCCGGCGAGGTGGGCAGTCGCCCTTCCAGTGTCAGCGTGTTGGCGCCGGGCGCCAGCGTGCGCGTGCCGCTCTCGGAGAGCGCCGGGATCGCCTGGCCGCGCGCATCCACCAGGATCAGGCTGTAGGTCGCGGTCACATCCTGCCCCACGCGGCCGGCGCTGCTGGCGGTATTGCTGATCACTGCGCGCAGACGGATGGACGCGCCGGGCGTCAGTGCAACCGCTGGATTGCCCGCGCCGTCCGTCACCTCGACCGCGGCCATCTGCACAGGCGAGCAGGCGCGGGGTCAGGCCGATGTCCAGGTCCGTCACCGGCGGCGGTACGGTCACGGTGCGGCTCTGCGCGCCGGCGAAGCAGGGCTTGGCGGCCAGCACGTAGAAGCTGCCCGCTGACGTCTGCCAGCCGTAGCGACCATCGCTGTTCGTGGCCTGCGGGTTGAGCTTGCCCGGAAAGGGCCGGGTTCCAGATCGCGTCGCCCGTGACCGGGTCGCGCTGGTAGAGCGTCACCACCGCGCCTGGCAAGGGGGGCGCTCGTGCTGGCATCGAAGACCTTGCCGGCCGGATCAATGCAGGCCAGCCGGCCGCTCAGCACAGTCTCGGTCATGGTGACGCCATCGGACCAGACGACCCGCTTGGTCACGACGACGCCCAGGGCCGTGTTGGGGATGCTCGCCGCGCCGGTAGAGTCCGCCGCCGGAAAAATTGGACACACGGGTCATGACGCCCAGCAGGTTGCCCTGGCTGTCCACCAGGGTGACGCTGCTCGGCGGGTCGCCGTAGATCGGCTCCTCGACTGTGATGCTTGCGTGTGGTACATGAGACCACGAAGGGATAGTTGGCTGAAGTCACCCTGCGCCAGGTGTAGGGGCCGTAGGTGACGGTGGCTGCGCCCAGCCTGCGGCTGACATCCGACCGCACGGTGAATCCCTGGGCGAGTACGCCTGCCCGGCCGTTGGGATTGGTCACGGTTACATCGTACGCGCCTGGCGCCAGGCCCGCGACCAGCGTTCCGCGCACGCGCGCGCGGAAGGGCGGCGCTGTCTCGTCGGGCAAGTGCTGAAGGCCCTGCACGATGCTCGACCCCACCGCCGCCTGCAAGCCGGGCTGGAAGAAGTAGCCCAGGATGGTGACTTCGACGTTGATGCCCGCGCTGGCTGACGCCGGTTCGATGGCATCTACGATCGGGGTCGCGCCGTCGAAACAGCGCGAGAACTCCGAGGTGTTGCCGTTGGGGTCCGTGGCGGTGGCCGTCATCTGGTCACCGGCCGGCACCGCATTGACGAAGGTGGCCGAGAACGCGGCATTGCCCGGAGGCGTTGGTGGTGGCCGTAGTTGCGCCCAGGAACGTCCCACCCTCGCCGTAACCCGAAGGATCGCAGGTGGGGCTGGCGAAGAATTCCAGCCGACACTCTGCGAGGGCTGGCTGTTGATGGAGCCGGTCAGGGTCTTGCGGTTGGCGGAGAGGGTCAGCAGCAGCGGGAAGTTTTGCAGGCGGTTAGGGCCATCGTCCGCGTCGCCACTGTCGTTGGCCGTCGCGCCGGTTGGCGCCAGGTCGAGGCCCAGGCTGCCGTTGGCGAAGATGCTGTTGACCGCGAAGGTGTTGGTCCGGCCAGAATCGGCGAAGACGCCCGCCCCGGCGTTATGGGCGATGACATTGCCTTCGCCCGCCCTGCGCCGCCGATGTCGTTCTCACTCGCTTCCAGGGTGAAGAAAAAACGCCATGACCATCATTCCCCAGCGCGCTCGTTCCGTCCGCTGCGGCGCCGATGAAATTGCCTTTGCACGGTATTTGTGGTTGCGCCCGGCCGCGTCAGTTGGATGCCGTCCTCGCCGTTGCCGGAGATGACGTTGCCCGGCTGAGGGCCTGCGCGCTGCGTGGCCCGCCGATGGTGTTGCCACTGGCGCTGTCAACGGCCACGCCCGCACGGGTGTTGCCCAAACTGGCCGCGCCCACCGCGTCCGGGCCGATCAGGTTGCCCAGCACTTTGTTGCCGCTGGCGGCCGTGCCATAGATGCCCACGCCGTTGCCGCTGTTGCCAGAGATGACATTGCCGGGCAGCGCGCCCGCCGGCGCCGCTGCTCCGCCGATGATGTTACCCGGCGCACCCTGCACGACGACGCCATCACTCCCGTTGCTCAGAGCGACCGTGCCCGCCGCGTTCACGCCGATGAAATTGCCCAGCACCTTGTTGCCGCTGGCGCCCGCGCCTTCGATCTTCACGCCCGCCTGGCCGTTGGCTGCAATCACATTGCGCGGCGAGGCGATGCCGACCAACGTTTCGCCGCCGATGGTGTTGCCCGGCGCGCCTTGAAGATAGACGCCGTTCAGGCCGTTGCCCAGGGCCCGTGTGCCCGTCGCGTCCCGTGCCAACCAGGTTGCCCCGCACGACATTGCCCATGGCATTGGGGCCGGAGATAGCGATGCCATGTCCTTGCGCGCCGATCAGCCCGTTGCCGGAGATGGTGTTGCCCGGCGCCGTCCCTATCACGGTCGTCTCGCCGCCAATCGAATTGCGCGGCGCGTCGAAGATCTTCACGCCATTGGCCCCATTGCCCAGCACCCGCGCCCCGGTTCGATTCGGCCCGATGATGTTGCCCTGCACCCGGTTTTCCGCGGCGCCGCTCTGGATGGCGACGCCGTCGAGCATGTTGCCCGAAATGATGTTCTCGACGTCGAACCCCGTTCCGCCGATCTGATTGGTGTTCGTCCCGCGTCCGTCAGCAGCACGCCGCTGAGCAGATTGGGCAGGGCGTTCTCACCGGCCAGGTCCGTGCCGATCAGGTTGCCCTGCACCGTGTTGTTGGCGGCAGCCAACGAGATGAGCACACCCACCCCGCGGCCTTCAGCGCCGTCGCCGTTGCCGGAGATCAGATTGCCCGCGAGCGCGGCCGGCGGGTTGTTCGACCCGCCGACGGTGTTGCCGGGCGCACCGGTGATCTCGACGCCGTGAAAGCCGTTGGGCAGCCGTCTGGCGCCGGTCGCGTCCGCGCCGATGATGTTCCCCAACAGCCTGTTGCGCGTGGCGCCGCCCGCCAGAATCACGCCGTCCTGCACGTTGCCGGAGATCAGATTGCCGGGCGCCGCGGGTTGCCGTAGCCCCGCCAACCGTGTTGTCGTTGGCCGCGTTGATCTGCACCCCGCTGAGTCCGTTGCCCCTGGCCGTCGCGCCGGCCGCATCCGTACCGATACGATTGCCGGCCACGGTATTTTGGGTGGCGCTGTTCTGCAGGCTGATGCCGTATTGGCCGTTCCCGGAAAGCACATTGCCTTCGCCGACGCCTGGCCCGCCGATGGTGTTCGTATTTGCCGCGTCCACGACCACGCCGCTCTGGCCGTTGCCCAATGCCGTCGTCCCGCTCGCGTCCATGCCAATCCTGTTGCCCTGCACCTTGTTGCGCGCCGCAGCCTCCGCCAGACGCACGCCGTCCTGACTGTTGGCCGCGATGATGTTGCCCCTGGAACGCGGCCGACCCGCCGATGAGATTGAGATCGCTGCCCGCTGTAAACTGCCACGCCGTGGCGTCCGTTGCCCAGCCGGGCGTTGGCGGTATTGACGCCGATGGCGTTGCCGTAAATGATGTTCTCTGCCGCGCCGTTCTGGATCGTCACGCCATCCAGCCCGTTGCCGACGATGATGTTGCCCCCATCAACCGCAACCCGCCCCACCTGGTTGGTGCGCGTGCGCGCCGTCCAAAATCACGCCGCTGAGCCGGTTGGGCCGCGCCAGCGTGGCGGTGGCGTCCGCGCCGATGACGTTGCCTTCGATTTTGTTCAGCGTCGAGCCGGCGCTGACGAACACGCCCACGCCGTTGCCCTGGCTACATCGCCGTTGCCCGCGATGACGTTGCCGGGCGCGCTGCCGGCGGGGTTGGCCCGCCGATGAAGTTGCTGGACGCGTTCTCGAGCGAGACGCCGTGCTGGCCGTTGCGCACCACCGTCGTGCCATCCGCGGCCAGGCCGATGAAGTTGCCGTAGATGCGGTTGCTGACCGCGCGATCGCTCAGCAGCACACCGCTGCGACCGTTGCCCGCAATCACGTTGCGCGACTCGCGATCCTCGCCGCCGACCAGGTTGGAGGCTGTGTCGGAACCAACCAGCGCGACGCCCGCGCTGCGGTTGCCCAGGTTGGCGCTCCCCGCGCTGTTCGTGCCAATCAGGTTGCCCTTGATTTCGACGCCGGTCGTGGTCCCGTGTAGAACAATGCCGACCCCACTGCCGGCCGCGGCGCTGCCGTTGGCCGCAATCACGTTGCCGGGCGGCGCGCCCGGCGTGGCGCTGCGCCCGCCGATGAAGTTGACCCCGGCGTCCGCCACCTCGATGCCGTGCAAATAGTTGCCCAGCGCCCCCCCGGCGCCGGTCAGGCCGATGAAGTTGCCCCGGACACGATTATCTCTGGCGCCGTTGCCGATCCACACGCCATCCAACTTGTTGCCGGAGATGACGTTGCCTTCGGCCGCGGTCGTCCCGCCGATCGTGTTTTCCTGGCGCCGTTGATCTCGACCCCATGGCCGGCGTTGCCCGGATCAGGGTGGGCGAACGGCACGGCGCCGATCAGGTTGCCGAGCACGTGATTGCCCGCCGATGTGCCCGAAAATGCACGCCGCTGCCGGCGTTGCCCGTGATCACGTTCTCCGCGCCGTCGGCCGTGCCGCCAACCTGGTTGTCGAAGCTATTCGCGATGGCGATGCCGGCGCTGCCGTTGCCCAGAAGCCCTGCGCCCCATTGCAGCCCAACTCTATTGCCCTGGATGCGGTTCCCGTTGGCGCCGGCATACAGATAGATGCCAACGTTCCCGTTGCCGGAGACCACGTTGCCTTCCTCCTCCGTATCGCCGCCGATGTCGTTGCCGTTGGCGCCCTGGAACACGATGCCGTAGCTCGTGTTCGGCAGGGCGGCGAGGCCCGAGCTCGTCAAGCCGATCCCGTTGTTCTGAATAGAGACGCCCGCGGTCCCGTTGTAGAGCAAAACGCCATTGGTGTTGCCGGAGATCAGGTTTCCCTGTCCCTCCGCGGCCCCCCCTACGTAGTTCTCATTCGCGGCTTGAATGCTGACCCCCGCGCCAGGGCTGTTGCCTCAGCGCCTGGTCGCCCGTCTTGTTCGTCCCCACGTAGTTGCCATAGATCCGGTTGCCGGTCGTCGCGCCGTTGATGAACACGCCGGTATGGTTGGCGCTGATGACATTCCCCTCCACGCGGTTGTTGGGGGAGCCGCGAATCTCGATGCCCGAAAGCGCGTTGCCCTTCGCTTGCGTGCCGCTCAGACCAACGCCGATATAGTTGCCGGTAATGATGCCGCCGCCGCCGTCCAGAATGAAGATTCCAACCTGGAAGCGGTTGATCGCCAGCCCCTTCACCGTGGTGGAACCTGCCCGGATCAAGCCCATTGGCCTGGTAGGACGGGGTGCCGTCCAGCTCGATGACCGGGGCGCCGTTCCAGCCGGGCTATGTGGTCGCGTCAATGGTCACCGGATCGGTGATGACCGGCAGCCCCGGCCCCTGCACGAAAATCGTGTGCGCCCAGGCGGATCAATGGCAAAGGTGATGTCGTCGTGGCCGGGGTTGGCGTTGGCAAGATAAATGGCGGCGTAGAGCGAGTCTGGCCCGTCGGGGTTGGCGTTGCGCACGATGTAGCCCTGGGGCGCGGCAGATTGGGCGGCCGCTGGCTGCGTGGGCAGTGGTCGCGCGGTCGCGGGAATGCCGCCAACGACCGCTGCGGCCCGAACGCCATCGGCCCAGGTTGAGGCGTAGGCGAGGGGCGCCGACGAGGAGACGACAACCGCGCCGGGCGCGGTCTTTTCGACGCCGGCGCTGAAGCGCCGCGGACGACGAAGGTCGCCTGCAGGCCAGCGGGAGCCGGGATGGGTGCGGTTCGACGCGGCCCTTCCGCCGCAGACTGCGAACCTGCGCTGAATGTCAACATGAGGGAGATCGCCAGAGTAAAGGCAATGTGCCCGGCGCGGGCAGCCAGGCGCAGCAAGGTGTATCGCAGCGGCATGTATCTTATCATCGTGTTCATGATCACCATCTTTCCCAGGGCTTATGCTACACTCACTGCACAATCCGCCGTCGGTAGTTGCTGCGTATTTTGGAGTTGTTTGACAGAGCGATGAAGAAATCTGACTGCCTCATGGCGGCAGGCGGAAAGGAGCATTCTGTGTGAGAGATAATTTACGGACTTGTATAGCACTAATACCGAATTAAGTCAAGTCGGGTTGGAGATGGGCAGTAACGCCAAATATCGGTTTTGGGCAGAATCGGCGCAGTTCGAGTGACTCCCGCGATCCGGACCGGTGCAAGAAGGAGGAAAAAAATGAACCACTCGCGCTCGAAGGCGATACACCATGGATAACGAGAGACGAGCGACGATCAGAGAGCGATTAGCCCTGGTCAGCGACCAGTTGACAACGGGTGACAGCGCGCTGGCTGTGGTCTTGAGCGAGGTGCGCTTGCAGGCGGGGTTGGCGGCCTACGAACGCGCTCGAGCCGATGGCCTGTGCCATGAAGGCGCCTGGGAATGCGCAGTGGAAGCCATGCGGGCTCCTACTGCTGAGACCTGAGTATGCGTGCCGCCCCAGATTACCCGGGCGCAGGTTTGCAGGCTTTTTTGATCTTGCTTTACGCCCTTCGCGTCCTTGCGGCTTTGCATTGAATAATGATCTTTACCCCAGGGCGGCGCAGGAAAGCGCGCGCTTTCCGAAAAAATGAACAAGAAGTGAGCACTGTTCGATCTGTTCACAGAGTATCGTTTGCATGTATCCTGGGGTCACTGATGATCGGTACGAGGCCGATGTCAATCACTTGCAGGAGATGCAATCATGACGAACCCAGGCGCCGAGAGACCGCTTTCTAATTCTAATCCCATTTCACATGCAAACACCCATGCCATCGTTCTCGGCGCCAGCCAGCCTGGCCTGTTGACTGCCCGCACACTATTCTTTTACCA
This sequence comes from Candidatus Amarolinea dominans, assembly GCA_016719785.1. Classification (NCBI taxonomy): domain Bacteria; kingdom Bacillati; phylum Chloroflexota; class Caldilineae; order Caldilineales; family Candidatus Amarolineaceae; genus Candidatus Amarolinea; species Candidatus Amarolinea dominans. The sequence goes on along the minus strand of JADJYJ010000022.1, from coordinate 7,821 downwards.
CCATCTGGCAACTCGCCGCGCCGGTTGCCCCCATCTGGACGGCGATTACCGAGGTTGAGCGATGGCCGCAGTGGTGGCGGGGGGTCGAGGCGGTCGTCCGCCTGCGCCGCGGGGACAGCCGCGGGATCGGCGCCGCCCACCACTACACCTGGAAGAGCAAGCTGCCTTATCGTCTCACCTTCGTGATGGAGACAACCTGCATCGAACCGTTCCGGCGCATCGAGGGCCGCGCCACAGGCGAGTTGGAAGGGACCGGCTATGGACCTTCAGCGAAGCCAATGGCATCACGACTGCGCGCTACGATTGGAACGTGACGACCACCAAGCGCTGGATGAATCTCCTGGCGCCGCTCGCGCGACCGTTCTTCGCCTGGAACCACGACATCGTCATGGCGTGGGGCCGCGAAGGGCTGTCCGCCTTACTGACTGCGCCCCCTGCAAGCCTGGCCTCGACGGCCAGCCAGGCCTGAGGTGCGCAGTCAGGGCGGCGCCTCCCGCGCAAGACCTGTCGAATGGCCGCAAGCGCCATCTTCAATATCCTGGTAACGAGGTATCATCTATGAACGCATCGTCCGCTTTCGACCGCGCCGCCGGCCTGGCGGCCATCGCGGCCGCGCTGATCGGGCTGCTGTACTCTGTGTCGTTCGTCGTCCTCCAGAACGCTGCTCTACTCGCTGTGCCTGCTCATTGGCGGCCTGTTGTCGCTCGTGGCCCTGGTGGCCTTGTTCGAGCGGCTGGGCGAGGCCGATGCGCAGGTTGCCATGCTCGGCCTGATGCTGGGCGCCATCTCGGCCGTGGGGGCTACCATTCACGGCGGCTACGACCTGGCGAATGTCCTCAATCCACCGGGAGAGCCGGCCGCTGTGGCCGCCCTGCTCAGCCAGATTGACCCGCGCGGCCTGCTCACCTTCGGCGTGGCCGGCCTGGCCGTGCTGATCGCCGGCAGCCTCATGCGCCGTCATCTGAGCTTCTCCCTGGCTTTGGCGTTGACATTCCTGCTCGGCGCTGCTGATCGTGGTCTACCTGGGCCGGTTGATCGTGCTGACGCCCACCAGCCCGCTGGTGCTGCTTTGCCAGCGCGCTGACCGGCTTCGTCGTCAACCCGCTGTGGTACCTGCTCCTGGGCCTGGGCCTACGAGCATCTCGCCTCGAAAAACCAAATTGATAGGAGCAAGAAACCATGTACGGCACGATTGCACGGATCAAAATTGACCCGACCAGGATCGAGGAATTGAAGGCGTTGGGTGACAGCATGGGCGTGGCGCCCGGTCAGGTCACGCGCTACGTTTACCAGATGGACGCCGACCCCGGCGAGCTGTTCCTGGTGGCGGTGTTCGAGAGCAAGGAGGCCTATTGGGCCAACGCGCAAAGCCCGGAGCAGAGCGAGCGCTTCATGCAGTTGCGCGCCTTGCTGCTGGCTGACCCCGAATGGCACGACGGCGCGATCGTCAGCGTGGCTTGACGAATTGATTGGGGAGGGCATGGCCCATCAGACGATAGAAACCGTTATCGTGGGCGGTGGACAGGCCGGGCTGGCAACCAGCTACTGGCTCTGCTGTTGGGTGTCGGGGACGATGCGGCGTTCATCGCCGAACACATCGCCGCGCCAGGGACTGACAGAACGCACCTGCTCAGCCGGCGGCCGCCGCAGGCGAGCGCACGATGAGCATCAGCCATTGATTGACCGAAAGAGTGCTGAACTATGCTGCAAGCGGGCACGAATTGCGCCTGTTTCCGCCGGCAGAAGAGTGAAGTCTATTCCCACTTGCAGTATACCTCGCCTGTCCGCGCACAGCGCCAACCGTGCGCTGACCGAAGCGCCTCAAGCGCGTCGCGGCTGGTCGAGCAGGCGGTTGGTCAGCGCGGGGCCGATGATCATGACCAGCGCAGCAATGGCCCGGCCGGTCTGAGTCACCGCGAAGATGTCGGCGTAGCCCACCGAGGCGCAGGTGGCGATGTAGTAGAAGGCATCGGTGTAGGTGGAGATTCTGGGGTTGGCGTTCTGTTCGGCGCGGTAAAAGGCCCACGCGGCCGCGCCGAGGAATTGCACGGCTGCCTCGAGCGGATTTCTTCCGACCCAGTCCAAGACGCGCGTCTCGACCTGCGCCTTGCGCGCCAGCAGAGCCTGTAAGCCAGCGCCGAGATCAGCGCCCGACACGCCCAGCCAGGTCTGCAGCAGGTCTGGCGCCGGCGATGGCGTGCTGGCGGGCGCGGCCGGCAGCCGGCGCAGTAAATCGGTCAGAGCTTGTTCTTGTTCGGGGGTCAGCGCCATGATGATTCCTCGGTCCTCGGTCGCGCCTGCGCCACTTCGCGACGGGCTGCCATGCGGTCCTCGGCCTGGGCGATCTGCTCCTGGCGCCGGCGCAGCTCGACCTGATCTCGCGGCCTGACGATCCTGCTGGCGCTGCGCCCGCGCCAGCGTTTCCACGCGCTGGCCGAGCGTTCCCACGCTTCCAGCTGCTGTGCGGCCAGATGTCGGCGCGCCTGGCTCTCCTCGCCTTCCAGCAGCGCAGCATCTACGGCCGCATCCAGGCGGTTGACCTCGGCCAGGGCCGCTTGCCAGGCTAACTCCACGCGCTTGCGCCGGGCCACGGCCGCGCGGCGCTGCGTCTGCAGGTCATCCAGCCGGGTTTGCGCCTCAGCGAGCAGGGCGTTCAGGCGATCGTCAGCCGCTCGCTCGCGCGACGTTGATCCCCGCGGCCTGTCCGCCCCGGCCTCATCGCCCTCGCCGAACAGGTCCCGCAGGATCGTTTGCCACCACGCGGCCAGCCATGCCCTCAACTTCATCGCTCACAACCTCCTGCGGCGACCGGTCAGCGGACCGCCATGCGCAGATAGAGATCCTCGAACGGCAGATCGTTGAGCACCGGCAGTTGCGCCAACGCCCGCTGCGCCTTCTCAACCAGCGTGCGTTCGTCGCCAGACACCTTTTGGCCCACCAGGGCTAGAATCTCACCCAGGCTCTTGCCCTTGACCTTGTTCAGGTCCACGCTCTTCTCGGCCACGCGCATCACCTCAGGTACCAGGGCCGCCAATTCCTCGATGCTGACGCCCGACGCTGCGGTCTTGCCGCCATCCGTAGCCGCCATGCGCACCAGGCTATCGCCGGCTGGGTCGCCAGTCGCCCGGTTGATCAACTGCTGGCCGATCTCCCGCACCGGTCAGCGCGGCCCTGATCACCTCCACCGATACCGTCGGCCAGCGTCACCAGGCGCAGCAGGGAAGCGGCCGCATTCGGATCGCCGATCAGCTTGATATTCATGGACGCGAGGGCCGAGCCCAGCGCCGCCTGGGCCTTGGCGATCTCGATGCGTACCTGGGCATCCAGTTGCAGCTTCAGCATTTCCCGCGCTGCGCCACGCCGTCGAACGCGGCAGCGCCTCGGCCTTGGCTTGGCACTCGGCCTCGGCCAGCCGCTGCGCGCATCGCTCGGCCTCGCGCATGGCCGCATCGGCCTTACCTTCATGACATCGGCCCTCCGCCAGGCCGACCGCCGACGAGGTCGCCTTCGTGCCCTCCGCGCGCAACTTCGACGCCTCCGCCTCGGCCTGGGCTTGGGTGCGCAGCGTGTCGGCCTGTTTGAGCGCCGCTTCGGCCTCGGCCGCGGCGATCTCTTTCCGCTTTGGCCTGCGCTTCGGCCTCGCGCTGCTTGCGCAGCGCATCCAGCTCGATGCGATTCTTCTGTTCGATGACCGCCTTCTGCGCCTCGCGCTCGGCCTCGATCACGCGGATTCTGGCTTCGCTGCGCCGTCTGCGTGGCCTGCACCGTCACCACCGCCTGCGCGGCCTCTTCCCGCGCCCGGGACCAGCAGGCGATCCTTCTCTGCGCCCTCGCGTTTCTGCTGCTCGGTCAGCACGATGATCTGGCGCTGCTGCTCGGCCATTTCGATGGCCTGGCGTCGCGACCTCGGCCCCCATCACTTCCTGCTGTTTGCGCCCGCCTGAATGGCAAGCTGTTGGTCGCGCTCGATTTCCATCAGCGCCACGGCCCGTTCCTAGCCACGCGCCGCTTCCGATTTTTGTGTTCCTCGTACTCGCGCAGGCTCGGCCTGCGCCTTTTCCACCGCTCTGGCTTGTCCGCACCTCGCGTGACTGGGTGGCGGACGCCAGGCCAGTTCACGGTCCAGGTTGAGTCGCAGCGCGGTGTCGGTATCGCGTCGCTTGATCTCGATCTCCGCGGTGCGTTCGATGTCGTTACGCTCTAGCGCCTGCTGAATGACCTGGGCGTTGGCGCGCCACCTGGGCGCCAAAGACATCATCGGTGCCGAACGATCCCTGCCGCGCGGCGCGCAGGGTCAGCACCGATACCGATTCGAGCACCAGGCCGTTTTCCTCCAGGTCGGTCTTGAGCCGATTCTGCACCTCCTGGATGAACTTCTCGCGTTCCTGGTGCAGGCTCATCAGCGTGAAGGAGGCCGCCACGTCGCGCGCGCGCCATCCAGCTTGGCTTCGACCAGTTGCTTGACGGCGTTGACATCCACCTGCTTGCCGCATGGTGCGCGCGGCGTCAATGATACCTTCGACGGTGGGGTTGACTTTGACGTAAAAAGATGGCCTTGGATGTCCGCGTACTGCGGGTCTTTGGTGAGAAGGGCGTTGTTTTCGGTGCGTTCGATGTCAATCGCCATCGTGCCCAGGTCAACCCAGGATTTCATGGATGGCCCGAACACCCAGGCGCCGCCGTTCATCACCACCTTAGGCGGGTTATTGGCCTTGCGACAGGCCGCCCGTGCGCACGAACGAACGATTGGCCGGCGTTTTGACATAAGAGCGCATGACGGAGCGCACGAGGACCAAGAGCAGCAGGAGCACAACCGCAAGAATCACGGAACCATGACAACGGCTATCTGCATCGTCGGAATCTCCCTAGAACTGGGGCCGGTGGGGTGAGGTAGCAGTGGGCCTGGTTCGCGGAAGCGTAAAAGAAAAAGCGTTCAGCGCACCCGTTAAAAGTAGCGGGGGTTGCGCCAGCGTGACGATGGCGGCGTTGAACCGGGTCGTAGGTCAACAGGATCACTTTCGGAGCTGCTCTGATGGTCGCTTGCCCCGGCACGGAGTCGCAAAATGGTGATCAACGTGCCTGCGCCGCGCAGATGCACATGCCATACTGGTCGTCCACGAACGGGCCGATGACCGTGCCGTGGGTACCCACCAGAGTCTGCGCACTGGCCGTGGTGCTGATGGGCGGCAGCGCGGCCCACCCAGCGATGCTTATGCGTGTGGTCACCAGGTTGCCTATGACCAGCGGTCGGCAGCACCGCGAACAGCGCGGGCCGGTACACCCGATGGCGCTAGCCAGCAGGCCGTTCAACAGCCAACCAGCAGGGCCACCGATTTGAACAGACCGCAGACCACCAGCAGCGGCGCTCACCCGTTTGCGGAAAGCCAGCAGCGAAAAACTGCTGCCGGACGCGCCGGCGCTGCCTCATGCTCGGCTGCGCGGCTGCCATCCGCCGCGGATCGAGGTCTGCGCTATGATCGAGGTGGAGCGTCGATCCAGGCCGGGCATCATGATCGGAGAGATGAACGTCATATCCAGGCCGGCATCGTGATCGAGGTCCGCGCCCCGATCGACGTCCGCGCCGTGGTCTGCATCCCGTGCGTTGCGCCCGCTTCCAGCCCGGTCAACTGCAGGCCGGCGAGCAGAATCCCAGGCGGGCGAAATGCGCACCGAAAGGCAGGTTATACTCAGGCAAAGGCAAAAGCGAGAAGATCACGCAGTGCTGCACACCTCAGGTACAGCAGACCCTGTCCGCTGACTGACAGAGTTTCGACGCCGATTACAGACCGCATTTTACCACCAGGTCACCGCAGCCGTCAAGGCAAGTTGAGAACGAGTTGAAAGTTGAGCCATGTCAGCGGATGATGTCCCCGCGCCGTGGCATACGGGGGCAGACCGCCGGCGTTCCTGTTTGCACAGCATGCTGATGAGTTCGGTTGTAGACGCTCCGTTTTAGTTCAACTCATCCCTTTCAAAACATCCCCACAGGCTCCTCCGCCCTGCAGTGCTTGCAGGGTAAAGGGAGACGCCATAGGTGCATTTGTTGCAGCGTTCGCAAGTGCCATTCCCGCCAATCCCGGTCAACTAATCGGCCGCAGACCTCATTATGCCAGGTGCAGCCGGTCCTGGACGACACTCTGGCAGCAAAAAGAGCAAATTATACAATCTCTCGCTGCACCCCTGGCAGATAATGAGCAGCGACCTGAGCGGTACGTGCTCACCCGCACGGCAGTTCGTGTTCCTCTGCTGCGCCCTCCTCCGACAGCTCTTTGAACCTCGATCAGATGGCGCAAAACAGAAAGGGCGTCAACGTCCACGCCGTTCAACGGATTGTGGCCGGCGCTGGTGCGCGTCGTATAGCTCGTTGTTTGCCAAGCACGCGCCTGTTGCGGCAGCTGATTTGCAGTTACAGCGAAATTCCTTCTTCATTTCATTCCTCCTCAGCAGCTTTGCACTTTTAACATAGAGCCAGATTGGACGGCCAGTGTTCTCCCGGTTAGAGTTAGGTCTCATGGTATCTCAACAAGCGTGCCGGCGAACCACCCGCCAACGTGGCTGGTTCCTGACTGGTGGTTGTTGTTGGTGGAAACGGGTTGCTCTGCGCCGCCGCATGAACGGGAAGAACCAGGGCGATTCGCGGCAGCGGCGTGATGCGCACGACGATCAGGCCGCCGTGGTGTCAGCCGCCACATAGGCCAGATTCTATCTGCACGTTGCTTGCAGAACCGGGCGCGCAGCAAACAGGCCGGCAACCAACGGTTGGTGCCGGATCACCACGTCCACGATCTGCATAGGCCGTCGCTGCCGTGAGCCAAAGGCTCCAGGGACTGCGCCAGGACAGGCTGCAGGAATTGCCCGGCAGCGGCATTGCCTGCCAGGCGCGCGCGGCGCGGTGGGCTGATGACCGTGGGTCACGCCAGACCGACCGTCTGGGCGATGTACGCGACGCTATCGCACACGGTTGGCCTGCGGCGTCAGTCGCGCGGGTAGGTTGCCAGCAGCAGAGGCGCCGCCGGATTCGCCAGGCTGAAGAGCAGCCCGTTGGGGAGCGAAAATCGGCCACGCACAACGCATCAGATCGCCAACGATGTCCACGCTGCGCATCGCCAGACCGAGCATCGGTGACGAGGGTCGGCGTGGCCGGTTGGTTTGACGTTGATGACCGAGAGTGGTGCGGCCCGTCATTGCTATAGGCCAGGTAAAGCGTTGATCGCCACGTCGAAGGCATAGCCGATCGTGTCGTAACTGCCGAGCAGGGTTGGCTGGCCGGGGTCGGTGACATCGAGAATCTGCAGACCGCCGTCGCCGACCGCGACATGGTGCGGGCAAGAGATTCACATCCAGTGATGGCATTGAGCGGCGATTCGGGCGTGCGATAGAGGCCGAGCGGCGCCGGGTTGGCCGGATCGGTGATGTCCATGATCCACAGGCCGTCATCGGCATCGGCCAGGTAGGCGCGAAGTCCTTGTCAACACGCATGCGCTTGCGGACCGCGCCGCGAGATCGAAATATGCCTGCGCACCGGCGCGGCCGGCTGCGACACATCCATCGATCACCAGGTTTTTGATCCTTGCTCAAGACGAAGGCGTGACCGCTGCGTTTACTCCGCAGCGCCGCTGATGGCGGCAAGGCGTGTAGCTGCCTGCTACAGCCGCCGGCGCGGCGGCGTCCTGGATGTCAACCACTTGCAGCCCTCTTGATCCGCGGCCAGGTAGGCGAACGCGCCGTCCATTGGCAATTCCTTTGCTGGCGCCGGGAGTCAGCAGGTGGTCACGATCTGCGTCGGCGCGGCCGGGAAGTCGGTCACGCTGACGATCTCCA
>JADJYJ010000021.1 GCA_016719785.1 Candidatus Amarolinea dominans | reverse complement strand
CCGGGGTAATAGGCGGTGAACAGTTCCAGCAAATCCTGATAGTGCATGTCGAGCAGAAAGAGCGCATCCTGCCCGGAGGTGTCAGGCAGCGGCAGGTCGTCCACCGGCTGCGCCATGCGGTACGGCTTCTCACGCAGACCGCCCCCGCCGTCGCCAGGCGCCTGGTAGGTGAGAAAAATGAGCGGCGAAAAATAGAAGAGACGCGGCGCCAGGTACAGACTGTGCGTGGACAGCTTGCTCTGCACCTCGCGCGCCACGGCGGTCTCCATCGGGGAGAAGGCCTGCCAGACGGCTTCATTGTGGGCCTGCTGGTTGAAGAAGACAGTGTAATTGGCGTAGGCGGCGAGAGCGAGCAGCGCCAGCGGTGCCACCAGGCTCAGGCCGGCCCAGGCGTTCCAGGGTAAGGGGAGGCCATCAGGGCCAGGAGACGACGGCGCAGCGGTCGGCCGCGGCGCCAGGCCGCGGCGCAGTGCAACCCAGGCGCGCACAAGCACATCGCCGGCCAGGATGGCGACGGCCGGCGTCACGCCGAGGGTGCGAAAGGCCTGCGGGCCTTCGCCCAGCGATGAAAGCACACCGCCGGCCAGGGTGATGGAAATCCAGATGAGCAAGAGGCCGTAGCGGTGATCGCGGACACGCCAAAGACCGTAGCCAAAGCCGATCAGCAGCAGCGCGCCGGTCACGGGGTCCACCATGGGCGCGCCCGGCAAGTTGTGGCGCGGGTTGGAGTCGCCGCGCACGGTGAACATCTCGGCATGGCGGCGCAGGTTTTCCCACAGCGGCTGGTAGGAGCCGGCCTGCTTGATGTCGTTGGCGATGGTCACCTGCTGCGAACGGTTGAGAAAGGTGAACGGATTGCGCAGGTAATGGTCGGCCAGGGGGGAAAAGGTCATCAGATAGAGCAGGGCCATCAGCGCCAGCCCAACCCAGGCGCGCCAGAAGCCGCGCTGTACGAGCAGGCGATAGAGCACATAGAGCGCCACCGCGCCGACGGCCATGCGAATAGCCAGGTACATGTACATGCCCAGGCCCAGGAAAAGCCCGGCCAGGGCAAAATCGAGCAGGCGCCGTGTCTTGGCGGCACGCACGAGGAAGTAAACGCTGACCACCTGGAAGAACGGCGTCGCCACTTCGATCCAGCCCCAGCGGCTCATGTTGATGTGCCAACGATTGAAGGCCATGAACGCCATAGCGGCCAGGGCGGTGGGCACGCCAAACAGGGTGCGCGCCAGGGGGTAGACGGCCAGCACGGTCAGCACCGCGGGAACAACCGAGGCGAGAACCAGCGCCAGCCAACTAGCGCCCAGCAGCTTGAACATGCCGAGCATGAAGTAGACGTACAGGGTGGGGATTTCATACCAACTGGTGCCGAAGGGCGAAGCCTGGCGTCCTTCCAGGATGGCCAGCGCGTCGAGCGCGCCGTTGGTCTGGTCAATGAAGATGCCCGGCGGCATGGTGGTCAGGCGATAGACACGAAAGAAGATGGCGACCCCCGCCAGCAGGGCCACCAGGGCTAGTTCCAGGTAAGGCAGGCGACGATACCAGGGGGAATGCTGACTGTCTGGCGTCTCCTGCGAAAACGCTGAGAATGCTGACTGCTGAACAGCAGCGCCGTGGGTCAGCGCCTCCGGCGTGACACCAGCGCCCGCCCCGGCGTTGGCTGGTGCGCTCGCCTGGCGGCGCTGCAGGAGGCCGGCGCCAACCAGGGCCAGGAGCAGGCTGGCAACCCAGGCGGCCGTGGCGGGGATGTCGTAGAGCTTCTGGTGCAACGTGACGTTGGCCCAGACGTTGACGCCAATGCCGAGCAACAGCAGCGCCAGGCCGGCGAGCAACGGTGCGCGGGCGGCCCAGTGCCAGGTCTGACGCGGCTGCGGCTCGCGCATGAAAACCTCGCTGCGCGCAAACGCCACCGCCGCCAGCACCGCGGCGCCCGCCATCCACAACCAGCCATCGGCCGCAAAGGGCGGCGTGGCAAACGAGCGCAGACCCTGCCAGGCCAGGATAGCTGCAGCCAGCAGAGCAATCAATTGGGACAAGCGACCACCTCGTTCAGCATTCCTCGTTCAGCGTTCAGCTCTGAGCATTCAGTTCACGGCCGGAAAGAGTATCACCCGGTGCGAATCGGGGTCGGCCACGAACAACTGTCCCTGGGCATCCACGGCGATGCCGGTGGGCAGGGTCATCTCATTGGCCTGATTGCCATATTGGCCAAAGAGCGCAATGAACTTGCCCTGGTCATCGAAGATGAGTACCCGGTAGTATTCAGGATCGGTCACGTAGACGCGGCGACCGTTGGCTGTGTCGGCCACGGCCAGGTACGGCTTGTTGACCACAGACTGGCTGGGCCATCCCTCCACCGGCCACTGGCGCAGATACTTGAAATCCTTACTGAAGACCTGCACCCGTTTGTTCCAGGTGTCGGCCAGGTAGATGTTGCCGTCCTTGTCAATGTAGGCCGACCGGCTCATCCAGGGCGCCGTCCACCAGACCGGCGCCGCCGAACTGACCCACGGGTGATCCATCGGCATCGAAGACCTGCACGCGCTTGTTGCCGGTGTCAGTCACGTAGACACGACCCTGCCCATCAATGGCCACTGCGCGTGGCCCCCAGAAGACGCCCTGTTGCCCCAACTGACCATCGGTGACGCCGTTGGCGCCCCAGGCCTTGACGAACGTGCCTTCGGCGCTGAACTTCTGAATGCGGTGGTTCCAGGTGTCGCAGACGTAGACGAACTTGCCATCGGGGGCCACAGCCACGCCCCACGGCTCGTTGAACTGACCGTTGCCGGCGCCCTGTCCGCCCCATTGGCGCACAAAATTGCCGCTGGCGTCGAACTGTTGAATGCGGTGGTTACCGGTGTCAGCCACATACAGGGAGCCATCCGGAGCGGTGGCCACATTGCGCGGGGAGCGGAACTGACCATTGGCCTCACCCTCGGCGCCGCCCCACTGGCGGAGCGACGTCACCTGACGCACACCCTTTTCGTAGGGATCAACCGCCGCAACGGTATCGGTGATGTCGCCGCTGGCGGCCACCGCCCCGTACTGCCAGATAGATGTCACCACATCCTTGCGCACGTACATCGAAAAGCGATGCACCGGGTCCCATTCACTGAGCGGCTGGGTGTACTTGCGATACCAGAGGACATCCCAGACGACCTTGCGCTGTTGCGGATCGCGCAAGCCGTCACGGATGCGCTGCCAGGTGAGACCGAAGTAGGTTTGCTTGGGCCACCAGACCAAACGATAGCTGTAACGCACGTAGCGACTGCCCAGGTACGGCTTGACCTTGTCTTCATTCTTGTCGCCCACCAGGACAACCGGCGCATCGAGCGCATCGCGGTTGGGAGACGCGCCGTAGAAGGAGCGGTTGGGATACTCGCGCAGGTACCATTCCAGCGGCCAGGTCGAATCATCATCATAGGCCACCTTGATCTGCTTGCCACCCACCGTGCGCTCGGAAATCTCTGCGATTTCGTTCATGGCCCGCTTGATGTCCGGGGTGGCGTGCGCGTAGACCAGCAGTTCCGTCGCGTCATCGAAGTGGATGTAGTTGAACATGTAGCTGACGCGCACCGTCCACAGGCCCAGCGCCAGCGCCAGCGCCAGGAAGATCGTCTGCCCGCTGCGCTGGCGTCCCAGGTTGCGAATCCAACCGACGGCAAGCCAGGCCAGCGCCAGCAGCATCGCCAGCGCGGCCAGCCATTGCAGGGTGGTGCTGAGGCCCGCGATGGTGACATTCTGGAAGGGGCTGGATTGCGCCAGGGTTGTCAGGGCAAAGATCATCACCGGCAGGGAGAGCAGCAGCCACAGGCCGCCCTGCTTACGCCACGCGCCCCACTCGATGCGCTCCAGGACGCGGCCGGCCCACCAGCCGCCCATCAGGGTCATGGGCAACGCAATGTAGACGGTGAGCCACGGCATCTTCTCGCCGGCCCACGTCAACCCGCCAAACGCGCCCAGGAACCACCAGATGTTGAACAGGGTGAAGAGCGACTGGAAGTTTGAGGTCGGAGACCGGAGACCGGAGACCGGAGACCGGGGATTGGAGACCGGAGACCGGAGACCGGAGATTGGAGATTGGGGATTGGAGACCGAAGATTGGGGATTGGAGACCGGAGACCGGAGACCGGAGACCGGAGACCGGAGACCACCGAGCGGCGCATTCTCGTCTTCCACATACCCGATCTCTGCTCTCTGATCTCCGATCTCTGTCCTAAGACCGGAGATCGTTCGCCTTCCATGAACCCGATCTTTGATCTCTGATCTCTGATCTTTGCCCTCCGCCTCCGGCTTTGGAATCAGGAAACGCCAGCCGCGCCCGGTGATGAAAGCCACGATGCCGCCCAGGGTCAGGAAGAGGGGCAGGAACTCATACATCGGCGTGGTCAGCAGATAGTAGTAGAGGGGCTGCCCGCCACGCGCTACTTCCTGCTGCGCCAGCCAATAGCCCAGGGAGCCGATGGCGCCGGTGGCGATGCCCTGACCGTTGGTGAAGAAGGTGGTGAAGAGCAGGATGTAAATCACGTAGAACACGCCCGCGCCGATGAGCCAGCGCACACGACCCCACAGCGCACCGACTGCGCCGGCCGCCACCAGCATCACCAGGAAGACGCCCAACGAACGGATGTAGCCGGTCTGGCTGTAATCCTGCGGATCCCAGCCGAACATGCGAATGATGAAGGCCGAAAAGAGCGGCGCGGCGATGGCCAACAGCCAGATGACCACGTCCAGGGCCGGATGGGTATGCAGGCGCTCGCCTACGCCTCGCCAGGCCAGGTAGAGCGCGGTGGCTAATAGGGCCACACCCAGGAAGAAAACGATGATGGCGCCCGTTTCAGACACGCCAACCTCACCCCGGGTAACCCGATAGAAGCTGTAGACGGCCGCCACGGCGCTGGCTGCCAGGGCTACAAAGAAGGGGATCTTGAGCGCGTCTTGCGACCAGGCGTCGCGCGCGATGTCCAACAGGGCGTAGAGCAGGAAGAAACCGATGAAAAGCCCGGCGAAAATATAGGAGATCTCCATCGAGGTGAACATCAGCGCGTAGGGCACCATCATCACGATCAGGTACTTCGGTTCGCGCGTGTCGAAGTAGCGGAAGATCATCAGGATGAGCCAGACCAGGAATAGGAGCATGAAAGACTCATCGCGGATGTAGCGCGTGTAGTAGAGAATGGCCGGCGAGATGGCGAACATCGTCGCGGCCAGGAACGCGCCCAGGCGCCCCAGGTAAGAGCGGAAGAACCACAAGAGCCAAACGGTCGCGATGCCAGCCACAGCCGCCGGCAGCCGTCCGACGGCATCGTTGACGCCGAACAGGGCGTAACCCAACGCGTTGATGTGAAACCGGAACGGCCCGTGCATCATCGGTTGGTGCTGATACCCCTGGCCGTCATACAACTTCCAGGAGTAGAGCACGTGCAGGCTCTCGTCGTGACTCATGGCGCGCACGCCCAGCATGTAAAGGTGCGTGACCACCGCCAGGATCAGGAGCAAGGCCCAAGCTGTCTTTTCAGAATTCCAATTGAAGCGTTTGACAAATGACGCGTCCAAATTTTCCGTGATTCCTATGTTTTGCATCTCATCCTCGATAATCGTTTAGCAAGATTCCAGGCTATTGCCAGATGATTGCTCTGTATTTCAGTCTGCCCTATTCCGCCCCATTCACCCACAGCACCACGTCCTGATTCTGCGCCGGCGTCTTGGCTTCGCCGCTCAGCAGCCAACGCAGCAGGGGCGCACCGCTCAAGCCCTGGGGCGTCCAGCGCTGCGTCACGGTGTACGCCGCGCCGATGAAGTCGGCGCCAGGCGGCGATGGATCGTCGGACATGGCGCTTATCAGCGCGTCGGTGTCGTTGGCGTCCGTGGCTGAGGTCACCAGGCGCACACGTTGGAAGTCGCGCACGTACCAGCGCACGATGTCGCTGGTTGGCCCTGCCACCACGTCCACCTGGAAACGGTGCTCGTCGCCGTAGCGATGGGCCGAACGGTTGACCAGGGTCGCGACCAGCACGCGCACATCGGGCGCGGTGACGGTTTCGTAAGCCAGCAGCACCTGGCGCGGGAGCAGATTATGATTGAGCGCCCACAGACGCCCCACCTGTCCCACGCTGACCGCCGTCAGCACGAACAACGCCAGGACGCCCAACGTGGCGCGCAGGCCGATCCAGAAGCCGCTGAGCACGTGCAGGACCAGAATCAGGCCGAGGAGGACCAGCGCGGCGATGAGGTACTGATTCTGACTGGCTTGCGCCCAACTCGCCAGGTAGAGGCGAAAGGTGACGATGAGAACCAGACTGGTCAGCATGACGATCCACTCTTCGGACCAGCGCGGGCCATCCTGCACTTGGGAGAGCAGCCAATCGAACGCCTGCGCGGCCAACAGGGTTAAGGGCACGGCGATGACAAAACCATCGGCTGGCTGGCGACCCAACAGCGCCAGGAGCAGCGCCAGACCGCCCCAAAGTGCGGCCGTCTTGACCGGCCAGGTGAGCCGTTGCCTGAAAGCAGGGTTGAAGGCCCAGAAACCGAGGCCCAGCAGCGTACCGAAGAGGATGACCGGTTCATCCAGCAGCAGACGCAGCAGAGGCCACCAAAACGGCGGTGCATCGGCAGCCGGGGCGATGTGCGCCAGCCACTGGCCGAACAGATCCGCGGTGGCGCCCAGGCCAGGCCAGAAGGTGAGCAGCAGGGTGGCGCCGAGAACGAAAACCAGGACGGCCGGCCCCGCAGCCGCCTGGATCAGGCTGCGGGGCCGCGACGACAGGTTGGCGATCTGGCCGCGGGCAAACCAAACCAGGCCGAGCAGCAGGGCCAGGACGCCGGTGATGCCGCCGGCCGCGCTGCTCAGTGCGACGGCCACACCCACCCCGGCCCACGCGGCCCAGGGGTTGGCGCCGGCCAGGACCCGCGTCACCGCCACCAGGGCCAAAAGCGCGCCCAGCAAGGCCAGGCTGTGACCATCCACCGTGCGGGAAAAGAGCACGGCCGTGGGCGAAAGCGCCAGCAGCAGAGCGCCGATGAGCGCGGCGCGGCGGCCCAGCTCATGGCGCAGGCCATAGGGCAACAGTACCAGGAGCGTGCCGGCCAGCGCGGGCAGCGCGCGCGCCAGGGTATCGCTGCCGAGGGTGAGCAGGAAAAGCACGTGATTGAGCGACAGCAGCAGGGGGCTGACCCCGCTGACCATGCCCCCAGGGAATCGCCCTGCGCCAGTTGCCAGGCGGTGAGGGCCTGGTGAGCTTCGGCCGCGCCCAGAGGATGCAGCCCCAGGTTGAAGAACCTGACGAAGAGGGCCAGCAGGGCTATCCCCAAATAGGCAGCCCGTTCCACGGTGAGCCAGCCCGCCCAGGTTGATTCGGAGTCGGCTGCGGATGATTGCGTCATGATGTGCGAAGAGACCATAGTTACCTTGAATGTTCGTTCTTGCAGAGGGTTGGCGCCGCCAACGGTTGCGGCCGCAGGTTACGGGTTGGCGCCGCCCACGGTTGCGGCCGCAACTACGGGGCCGATGGGTGGCGGCTGGGTGATGATCGGGCCGCGGCGCCGGTAGATGCGCACCCCGTCCTGATCGTAGACCAGGTCAAGGCTGCGGTCGAGGCGGGTCAACGCGGTGGGCTGCAGACGGTATTTGTTGCGCTCGAGCTGACCGACGACGATGTAGTCCACGCCCCATTGATTGAGGAGCGAGTTGAGTTCGTTGGCGGTGGCCGTGCGATAGATCGCCTCGATCGCTTCCGGTCGCCCCTTGACCATCTCGCCATAGGCGCGGCCACGCCACTGCGCCTCATGCCCGTCCCAACCGAGCAGGGTGGGGATGCCGGTGCTCATCGAAAAACGCCCGGCGCCGTCACGATCGTAAGAGCCGCCGCTGGCCTCCAGCATGACGCGGGCCGCGCTGACGTTGCTCTTGATCCACTGGATGGCCGCGTAGTCCCCCGCGTTGTACTGACGCAGGTAGGCCAGGCCGTCGAGCGTGGGGGTATGCGCGAAGCGGCCCGCCTTGCTGTAGCCCGCGGCCACCGGGTAGTAGAGGCCGGTCACGGTCAGCAGGGCCAGCAACGCCAGGGCCACACTGCGCAGCGGGATTTGTCCGCGTTCCTGCCACAAGTAGGCCGCAATGAACGCGGACGCCAGCGCCAGCAGCGTCCATCCCTGGTAGTACAACTTGAAGACGGTGTTCATGCGCGTGCCGAAGTTGTCCTTGAGGTAGACGAACTCAGGCGCAAAGGTGAGCAGCAGCGCCAGGCCAAGCAGAAGCAGGGCAAAGGTGACGGCAAGCGCTGGCGACGACGCCGGGGCCGGTGCGTCTGGCGCAGATTCACTGCGTGCTGTGATCTGGCTGTTCAAGAGGCCCGCCAGCCAGGCCAGCAGCACGGCCAGGAGGAGGAATGTCCACGGGCTGGCCAGGCGCACGCGCAGCGCCAGGCCGAGCAGGGCGTTGGCGTCGGCGCCGCCGGTCTGCGCCTGCACGGCCGGGTTCGCCAGCAGCTCCCGCACGAAGGACTGGAAGGAGGGCACCACGCTGGTCAGGAGCAGCATCAAGAGCACGAGCGCGAGGGGCAGGCCGAGGGTCCAGGGCAGCCAGGCCAGGCTGCCGCGCAGCACGGTAGTCGGGCCGGCCCGCAGGGTCAAGAACAGGGCAAAGGCGAGAGTTGCCGCCAGGAAGGGTGCAAAGATGACCACATACTGACTCAGGCGGGTGGGGAAGAGCAGGTTGGGCAGGATGCCGCCGGCCTGCGACTGGAAACCGAGGTAGAAAGGCAGATAGAGGCCGATGCCGAGCAAGCCGAGCAGTGCGCCCAGCGCCAGGCTGCGTCCGAGCACAACGCCATCCACCGCGCGGCGCTGCTGGGCCAGGGCCGCGCCCACCGCCACCACCGTCAGCGCCAGGTAGATGGGGAAGTCCCAGGTGTTGAGAAAGCTGAGGCCGCCCAACACCAGGGCGTAGAGCAACACGCCCAGGCTGCCCAGGGGAAAGAGCGTTGGCAAGGCGGTCACCAGGCCACGGAAGGAAAACGCCTCACCGTTCCCGGCGGTCTCCTGCCCGGCGCTCTGTGCCGCGCTGAGCATCAGGTTGAGGGCCAGGCCGATCGCCATGATGACGAAGGGCAGAGCCAGCACGTGCGGGTGCATGTCGCCCAGGATGAAGCTGAAATTCGGAAATTCGTCAATCACCTCGATCGTGTTGCCCGCCAGGTCACGGTCATGAATGACCCGTGACGCGTGCCACCACCACCAGTATTCGCCCACGTTCCACTGGCCGGTCGGTGCGCTATCGGTCATCTCTTTGATGTCCAGGGCCTGGATCGCTTCCGCGGGCACGATGCGGTTGTGGTAGGCAAACTCCAGGATGCCCTGCTGATTGCCCATGACGACGACGAAGACAGCCGCCAACAGCCCGGCCAGCACGCTGGTCCGCAGCGAGCGGGTGCTGGTGCCGGGCAGCAGGGCCACCAGGTTGTACCCCACGCTGAAGGCGCTCACCACAACCAGGGCAAACCAGGTGGCCAGGCCCAGGTTGAAGCTGAACGCGGGTGTCAGCCCGCTGAGCTGGGTCAGCACGGCGAGCATGACATAGCCAAAGTAGTAGTAGCTGATGCTGTAGCCAGACAGCCAGGCATCCAGCGGCGGAAAGCGCTCACTGCGCAGCACGCTGTTGAGGAACATGAGTTCCATCGGCTTTTCGGTCGCGGAGATGGCAGGATCGAAGGCCCGGTAATAGGCCAGGATGGCAAGAGCCACGGCAAAGAGCACTTCGGTGATGAGGATCAACCGTCCGTGCTGGCGCAGCCAGGCCAGCATGGGGGTGGCGCTGGCGTCACGCCAGAGCAGCCAGGCCGAGAGGCCGGCGACGAGCAAGAGCGCCAGGATGATGCCGCCCAGGCTGTTGCGCAGGAAGCCGAAACTGGCGCCCAGCCACAGCACATAGGTGACAAGCAGCAGGCCAAGCGGTTTCGCCAACGCGTAACCGCGGTCCGGCAGCCGGCTGCACAGGCGCCAGGTCAACGGCAGAGTCGCCAGGGCGATGAGTTGGACAACGATCCAAAATGAGAGTACAGCAAGCATGATACCCCACAATGGACTGCCACAGTCTGCGAGACTGCAGAAGTCTGCGATTGAGTCTGCGAGATCGGTTTAGCGCAGGGACGCGGCCACGGCCAGCATATCTTCGGGGCTGAGGGACTGGCTCAAGATTTCGATCATCACGTCACCCTGTTGCCAGACCAGTTCACGCACCGCGGCATCCTGGCTGGGCTGACCGAGGGTGAGCAGCAGCGCGGCGCGACCGTTTACCTGCACCTCCTGCGTCGCGGTGACATCCACAGAGTCGAAGCGCAAGGTGCGGATGCGCCCCGTTTCGCCGAGCGCCACGCCGAACTGGCGCAGGGTCAGGTCGAAGCTCACGCGCGATGCGCCGGCGGCCCGGTAATCAGTTTCGATGTACAGCGGCTGTGGGAACCAATCGGGCATACCGGCGTATGAGACGGCCGAAACGCCCTGCAGGGTGTAGCCGGGCGGCAGCCAGGCCGGTTCCAACAAGGGATAGGGCACGCGCGCGCGCGCCGTGTCCAGGTTAGCCAGATTTTCCGCACGGGCGCCGGTGTACTGCGGCCCTGTGCGCAGTGGGTCCGGCGACACATTGACCCGCACATTGTGCGCGGCGCCGTCGCCCAGGTTAAGTGAGGCCATGAGTGCGGCCATAGCACGTTGGCCTGGCGCCGTGAAGAGCGACAGAGCCAGCACGGCCAGCGCCAGCGCCGTCGCGACGCGCAACCAGGGCCGGGGCGACCAGATTCGTTGCAGGCGCCCTGCCGGCCGCGGCGGAGCGGCGGTCAGCCGGCGCACGCGCTGCGTCAACGCCAGTGACGGCGGCGGCAGCGCGGCCGCCAGGTCGGTCAACTGACGCGCGGTGAACAGCAGCGGCTGCAGGTCTGCGTCGGGTTGCACGTCGCTCTCCCAGACGGCTTCCAGCGCGTCGGCCGCGGCCCACTCCGCGTCACTGATCGGTTTCTTATCATCCCTATCATCCCTGCGGGCAAACATCATCAACCTCGCATGTTGGTGTGGTAGTCACGCAGCTTGTGCAGGGCGCGGAAGACAATGACACCGACGTTGCTGGGGGTCAAGCCGGTTGCCTCAGCAATCTGCACGTTGCTCAGTCCAGCCACGAATTTCAGATCCAGAATTTCCTGCTCACGCGGGGGCAGCGAGCGCAGGGCTTGCAGCAGAAGCTGCACCTGCTGCTGCTGAACCACGACCTGGTGAGGATCAGGCTCAGACGACGGAAGCGCAACCAGGAAATCGAAGTCCACCGTGAGCGTGTTGCGATTGGCCCGGCGCCGGAAGTGCTGCGCCAGTTCGTTGTGCGCAATGCGAAACAACCACCCCGGAAACGCCGCCACGTTGCGCAGTTGCTGACGTTTGGCGAAAGCCTGTGCGAAGGTGGTGGCGGTCAGCTCTTCAGCCAGCGCTTCGTCACCCACGCGTACGCGCAAGTAGTTGAGCACACGCGGTAGGAATTCCTGGTAAAGCGCCGCAAATTGGTCGCGTTCCAGCGGGTCGGATGGTGTTGACAGTGCTCAGTGCCTCCCCGGTCGGCGTCAGGTAAATAGATGCGTTCAGCGCGCCGGCATTACGCGCAATGCGCTCAGGGCGCCAGGTAGCCCATGAATGAATTCACGGGCTGCTACAACAAACCTGCCGAGGCAGGTTGCCGCCAGCGCAACCCGCTTGAGCGGGTTTGACGTATCAGGCGCCGAATGAATTCGGCGCTCAGGGCGCCAGGTAGATCGTGACTTCCTGGTTGCGATACGCCACGGAGAGCAGCCCTTGCTGGGTCATTTGTTCGAACTTGGCGATGCCCTCCGCCGGGTAGACGGTGCGCTCCAGATGGCCCACATAGATGTAGCGAATGTTGAGGCTCCGGATCAGATCCTGGGTGCGCGCGATGTCCGCCGTGGTGAAGAACTCACGCGCGTCATTCTCACGCGGTCCCACCAGGAAGCTGTAGCGCTGCTCGCCCTGGTGCGCGCCGAGGAGGCTGGGCAGGCCGGTGAAGCTGGCGACGCGCATGCCGCCTTCGCGGTAGTAATCAATGCGCCCTTCCGCGACCACCGGGTTACCCTTGACGTTATCCAGCAGCCATTGAATGGCATCGTAATCGTACTGCAGGTGAATTTGATTGTTTTGATCCGGCCAGGTGTAGACGCCGACCGTCATGAAAGCCATGCCATCCAGGGTGCCGATGGCCGGGCGCGTGCCGGGGAAGCGGTCATCCACGCGGCGCGGGGTGCCGATGAGCGGGAAGACCAGCACCGAAGCCATGAGGACCACGAAGATAGCGCTCCAGGCGACGCGCCAGCCCGCGCTGAAGCGTTTGTTCAGCGCCTCCCACAGGGTGGGCAGGGCCGCGGCCGCGCCCAGGCCCAGCAGGACCCAGACCTGGGTGTAGAACTTGAACAGGGTATTCATGCGGTAGAAGTCGCCCACGGTTTTGCCGTCGGCCGAACAACCGCACAGAAAATCCTTCAGGAAGACGAATTCGGCCCCAAAGGCGACCAGCAGGCCGGTGAAGATCAGGAGCACGTTGAAGGTGCGCTCCGGTGTGACATCACGACGGAACAAGAGCAGCCCGGCCACGAACAAGGGCAGCAGCAGCAGCGTCGGCACCCAATAACCGAGCAGCGCCAAAGCCACGGCAATCAGGGCCATGAGTGCCACGAAGAGGCGCCCAAAGAGGTACGCGGGCGCGGCCTGTTTGACCAGCACCGCATGCAGCGTGGCGACGCGCGGCGCCAGGTCCCATTGATCGGCCATGATGCGCAGCCAGCGCACCAGCGCGGGTGAACGCGCATGGGGTCCGGTCTGCTCATGGTCGCGGCGGCGCAGCTCGACAATCAAGTAGCTGATCGCCAGGAAGGCGAAGAAGCCCCAAATCTGCAGCCACTTGCCCAGTTCGGTCTTACCCTTGACCAGGCCAACGCCGCTGCTGCCCACCGCTTCGTAGTTCTGGAAGAAGGGCAGATAGAAACCGTAGGCCAGCGCGGCCACGGCAGCCGTAAAGAAGAGCAGCAGCCATACCCGCACACGACCGGTTGCACGGTAATCGCGAATGATGAAGGCCAGAACCGCAACGCCCAGGTAGGTGGGCAGGTCCCAGGTGTTGATGGCGGCCAATGCGCCGATACTGAGCGGGATGAAGATGAACGAGAGAAACGTGCCAGCGAGGTCGCCGCTCATCCCGGCGCCGTAGCCGGCCACCAGGTTGAGCGCCAACGCCAGGAACAGGATGGTGAACGGCATGCTCATCATGTGCGGGTGCAGATCGGCAAAGAGGAAGCTCCAGAACGGGAACTCGTTGATCGTCCCAGGCAGCACGCGGCTGGGCGCCCACCAGTCGAAGCCCGACAGGCGGCCGCCAGTGCTGTAGACATGGATCGCCCCGGACACGGCGCGCACGAGCGTTTGCAGGCCGGGAATCTGGCTTTGGAACGGCGTTTGGGTCTGTTCAGCCAGACGGCGCAGCACTTGCCCCATGGCGTCCAGGTTGCCGATGACGACGACGAACAGGCTGCCAGCCAACCCGGCGCCAATACCCTGACGCCAGAATGGCCCGCGGCGGTTGGCCGCCGCGGGCGCCAGGTTGTAGACCAGCGAGAAGGCGCCGGCCGCGGTTGCGGCAAAGAGCGTGGGGACAGCCAGGTTGAAGGCGACCGACGGCGCGATGCCGGTCAGCTTGATGAAGATGCCCACCAGGAAGTAGCCGTAGTAGTAGTAGTTGATGTAACCACCGGCGAAGTAGGGATCCAGGGGCGGCATCCAGGTGCTGCGCGCGGTGGCGTTGAGGAAGGCGAACTCCATGAACTTCTCGCCGCCCTGCCAGGGTTGCCACAGGTCAGGGTTGAGCATACGAATGACCACGAAGAGTAGGAAGGCGCCGCCGAATACCGCCTCGCCAATCAGCAGCAGGCCGCGATTAGCGCGCACAAAGGCGCGCATCTCATCACGGTTGCGGCGCCAAAGGACGAGGGAGAGGAGGGCGATGAGGATCAGCGCGGCGCCAATGGTCAGCAGATTGTTGCCCACGACCGGCAGGTGCATACTGGCGACGATCCAGACCAGCCAGCCGGCGAGCAGCCAGCCGAGCAGCCGCGCGAACAGGTAACCGCGGTCGCGCAGATGGCGAAAGACGCTGAACGCCAGGGGCCAGGAGATGAGCTGAATGAGCAGCAGCGCCAGCCACCAGACGATGATGGCGATGGGGGTCGAGTTGGTCGCCAGGCGATTCCAGCGCAGATCGTAGGGCGCAGGCAGTTCTTCACTGGGACGGTCGAGCAGCAGGGTCTTGCCGCTGGCGCCTTCACCCGCGGGCGCGGCGGCGGGCGTGGTGCGACCCTCCAGACGATCGAACAACAGCGACAGCGCTGATTTGCTGCCGGTGTAGCCGGGGATGGCGCCTTGCCAGCTATCGCCCAGTTTGTCTTGCCATTCGGCATCGGTCAGGGTCGCCACTTTCTTGAAGACGATCGGTTTGGGGTGATCGTAGACGGTGAAGCTCTCATCGGCGTCGTCATCGTTGAATTCGACGGGGCCGAGACGCGGCCGTGACGGGAACTCCTGCACCAGTTCGAAGCCAAGTTCGCCCTGGAAGAGCAGATCATAGTAGCGCGTGGTCATGGGATAGCGCTGGGGCAGGCGGGGAATGGAGCGGTAGAGACGATTGGTGGCCAGAACAATATAATCGGCCTCGTTGACCATGCGCTTGATGGTTTCGAACTTGGCCTGCGTATCCTCTTCGTAGTTGGGCAGGTCCGTAACGCGGTAGCCATAGGCGCCGCGATAATAGCCGGCCGGCTTCTGCAAGTCCTTGGGCAGCGAATCGTCCCAATGTTCGGCCAGAATGACGCTGTTCTGCGGCACATGCTCGTAGATCCAACGCGAGGCCGCGATCCACGAATGTGAATGGCCGTAGACGCCATTGACGAAGGCCAAAGCCCACACGGCCGAGCCGATCAGGACGAACAGGCCAATCGTCGGCGCCAGCCAGGCCCACCAGGGACGCGGCTCAACAACTTCCTGAACGTCTACGGAGTCGCCCTCGCTGCGCCCCACCCATGCCGATACATCCAGTGCCGCGTCCTCATGATTGGCAGTGGAAATAGAGTCGCGCGCGCGGCGGTAGGCCTCGATCCAGCTTTGACGACTCCAGATGCGTTCCAACAGCGCGGCGCCCATCAGGCTAAAGAACGGCAGTAAGGGCAGCATGTAGCGCATGAATTTGACCATGAACAGGCCGGTCAGCGCAAAATAGGGCACACACCAGGCCAATAGAACCCATTCGGCCGGGCTGGCGCGACCGGCCAGCGCCCGCGCCAAAGCCCAGGCCAGGCCGATGAAGGCGAGCAGGCCGAGCGGCCACCCCATGCCCCAGCGGATTTGCTGCTCGATGTTGTAGATGAAGGGCAGCGTGCCGCGATACTGGCGGGTGTAGGGGAAATCGGCATCGCCGCGCACCATGGCGCCCTGTTCGTCAATCACCGAGATGCGATAGTTGGGCCAATCAATGACCGCAAAGGGCGAGGTCACCGCAAAGACAATCACCGCCACCGAGAGGGCAATCAGGGCCAGGCCGAGCGCCTGGGTGAACTGATTGGAGGCCAGCGCAATCTCGTAGTCTTCGCGCACGCGCACCGGCTGGTTGCGGCGGGCCGCCATGACGGACCAGTAACGTGCCCCCGCGCCAACAACCAGGGCGGCCAGAATGGGCAGGGCGCTGAACTTGGAGGAAACCGCGGCGCCAGCCATGGCCCCGGCCAGCAGCGACGCCGACAGATTGCCATCCTGCGCCATGCGCACGCCACCGTAGACCGCGCCCATGATAAAGAAGGCCGCCACCGGATCAAAGGCGTAGAAATGGCTGAGTTGGATGGAAGTCACGGTGAGCGCGGCGAAGGCGGCGCCCAGGAGAGCGGCGCGTGTGCTGTAGATGCGCCGACCGATCAGGAAGATGACATAGACCGAGCCGGTGTCGAAAAGAGCCGAGAGGACGCGACCGAGCAGATTGAGGCCGTCGTAGGTGTTGGCCGCCACCAGCCAACGGATGATCTCGCTTGGTAGGCCCAGGCCGGTCAGCGCCTGACCCGCAGCATGGACGAGCGCGGCTGTGGCGGTCAGGATATACAGCGGCAGATGGCCGTAAGCAAAATGGCGCACCGCGCGCTGCTCCGGATTCCACAACGGGTTGAACGGCGAGCGCCGCGGGTCGAGCGCCTCGGAGATGTGGTGCGGCATGTGCATGTCGCCGGCCACCATCACAATCCAACGTTCGTCCGGGTGCGCGTGCTGGTAGTCATCCCAGTTGTTGTTGTAGAGCCGCAGCGCCAGGGCCGCGACCAGCACCGCCAGCAGCAGAAAGACCTGCATGGGAGTCAACTGGGCCTGGCGCCCGTTATCTTGAGTTGGAGCTGTCGCAGACAACATACCCTCCTAAATTCAGTCTTCGTCCAGCTTGAGGACCGACATGAAGGCCTCCTGTGGTATCTCTATCTGCCCCCCACCATCTTCATGCGGCGCTTGCCCTCTTTTTGCTTTTCCAGCAGCTTGCGCTTACGCGAGATGTCGCCGCCGTAGCACTTGGAAAGCACGTCCTTGCGATAGGCTTTGACGTTGGCCCGGCTGATGATCTTCTTGCCCAGCGCGGCCTGAATCGGCACCTCGTACTGCTGGCGTGGGATGACTTCCTTCATCTTGCTGACCAACCGCTGCCCTTTTTGGAAAGCCTGATCGCGGTGAACGATGACCGACAACGCGTCCACGGGAATGTCGTTGATGAGCACATCCAGGCGCACCATGTCGGCCACGCGGTAATCGTCGAACGCGTAGTCCATGCTGGCATAGCCACGCGTGCGCGCCTTGAGGTCGTTATAGAAATCAACCAGGATTTCAACCAGCGGGATGTGGTAGGTCAGCAGGACCCGGCGCTCGTCCAGGTATTCTTGATTCACGAACTCGCCGCGGCGTTTTGTCGCCAGGTCCATCACCTGGCCGATGTATTCCACCGGCGCGAAAATCGTGATCTTCATCCACGGCTCGCGAATCTCTGCGATCTCGCTTTCAGGCGGCAGCTCCACCGGGTTATCCACCAGGATCTCGCTGCCGTTGGTCTTGGTCACCTGGTACTCCACGCTAGGCGCGGTAAAGAGCACGTCCAGGTCGTATTCACGTTCCAGGCGCTCCTGGATGATCTCCATGTGGAAGAGGCCCAGGAAGCCGCAGCGGAAGCCAAAGCCAAGCGCCTGGCTGCTCTCCGGCTGGAAAATGAGCGAGGCGTCGTTGAGCTGCAGTTTCTCCAGGGCATCGCGCAGCAGGGCATAGTCCTCCCCGCGTGTCGGATACAGGCCCGCAAACACCATCGGCTTGGACGGTTCGTAGCCGGGCAAGGCCGCGTCAGCGCCGTGCAGCCAGGTGGTCAGGGTGTCGCCCACGCGGCAATCGCGCACCGACTTGAGGCCGGTGGCGATGTAGCCCACCTCGCCGGC
Source organism: Candidatus Amarolinea dominans (assembly GCA_016719785.1). NCBI lineage: Bacteria > Bacillati > Chloroflexota > Caldilineae > Caldilineales > Candidatus Amarolineaceae > Candidatus Amarolinea > Candidatus Amarolinea dominans. The sequence continues at coordinate 47,898 of JADJYJ010000021.1, read as the reverse complement.
CGACAGTGCGCCGATCGGGATCATGCCGGGGCCAAAAATACCGACATCCAGCGGTTCGACCCGCTGACCGCTCGACATGATCTTGAGGTTCGGCCCCAGGCTGTACGAGCCATCGAACACGCGTACATAGGCCACCACGCCTTTATACGTGTCATAATGACTATCGAACACCAGGGCGCGCAGCGGCGCGCTTGCGTCACCTTTGGGCGGCGGCACATGCTTGACCACCGATTCCAGCACGGCGGTCACGTTCAAGCCCTCTTTGGCCGAGATGCGAATGACGTCATCGAGCGGTGTGCCGATCAGGTCGCCGATTTCTTGCGCCACCTCGTCCGGTCGCGCCGCGATCATGTCAATCTTGTTGACGACCGCGATGATCTCCAGATCGTGTTCCAACGCGAGATAGAGATTGGCCAGCGTCTGCGCTTCGATGCCCTGGCTGGCGTCCACCACGAGCACCGCGCCCTCACAGGCCGTCAGTGCGCGCGAGACCTCGTAGGAGAAGTCCACGTGGCCGGGTGTGTCAATCAGGTTGATCTCGTACGTCTGGCCGCTGCTGGCCGTGTAACTCATGCGCACGGCCGATGCCTTGATGGTGACGCCTTTCTCGCGTTCCAGGTCCATCGAGTCCAGCACCTGTTCGGTCATGTCGCGATCGGAAACCGTTCCGGTCAGTTGCAGCAGGCGGTCGGCCAGAGTGCTCTTGCCGTGGTCCACATGCGCCACGATGCAAAAATTGCGAATCAGGGATTGTTCCATAGGGGCAGATTGTACACGACAAAGCGGAAAAAGTGCAATCTGATCTCCGCTCAACAAAAGGCGGCCCATCAGTACGACGGACCGCCTTCTGTGTTCGTTACGTCAGGGCACGGGGACGCCCTGGATTAGGTCGCAGCGCGTGAATCAGACCGTGCGACGGCGCCAGGCCACTGCGCCAGCGGCCAGCAGCAGGGCCAGCGCAGCCGCCATCGTGCCGTAGGGCAGCGCGGGCGTGGTTGAGCCGACATTGCTGAGCTGCACCGCGGTGGGCGTCGGCGGCTCGCAGGTGATGGGGGTGTAGTTGACCGCGAAGTCATCCATGTAGATGCCATCAGCCACCACGCCGCTGTCCGAGGTGACGCGCAAGCGCAGGGCCACGTTGGCCTGGTTGTCGAGCATCGGCGAGGCGACCGCAGTCTGCGCCCAGCTCTGCGACACGCCATTGAAGCGAGCCAGGTAAGATGGGTTCCAGGTCGTGCCGCCATCCAGCGAATACTCGAGGTAGGCGTAGTCGTAGCCGGATTCGAGGGCATGAGTGAACCAGCCGGAGACCGAGATGTTCGTCTTGCCGGTCAGGACGATGTTCGGCGACTTGAGCCAGGAGTTCATGTTGTTCGGATAGACGCCGGACGGGCTGTCGTGCCAGGCATGGGTGGGGCTGTACGACATGTTGGTGACCTGCGCCCAGAAGTTCTGGGTGCCGCCCGTGGTCCAGCCGTTGACGCCGTTCTCGAAGTTGTCGAAGAAATAGGCGGTGGGCGGCTGCGAAGTGCCGGCCAAAAGGCTGAAGTTGATTGTGTACGGTCCCTGGGTCGAGGTCACAGCCAACTGGAAGTTGATCAGCGTGCCGCAAGGCACAGTGTCAGCTACCGAGAAGACATACGGCGTGCTGTTGTTCGCGTTGGCGCCGGCCAGGATGTTCGGGTAGGCGGAGGTATTCTGCGAAACGCTCACGCCGGCCGTCGAGGTCGAGAGCACGGCGTTGATGCCGGTGCTGGTGGTGGCGCCGTCGTTCATCAGGTTGACCAACATCTGCAGGTTGGATTCGCCCGGTTCGGGGACGCTGTTGCCGTTGCCTCCGCTGATCGCGGAGGTGTTGTAGACCAGGTGCGGGACCGGCGCCAGGCCGATGTCGGTGGTGGTGGCGCCGCCGGCGCCGACCGTGCGGCCGGTGACGGTCGCCGAGGTGGGATAACCAGGCAGCAGCGGGCCGGCCGTGATGTCATAGGTGCCGGGAACCACGTTGACGCTGTAGTTTCCGCTGGCGTCCGTCGAGGTGGTCATGGTCTCAGGGCCAACCACAGTGACCGGAGCGCCGGCGATGCCGGCATTGGTGACGGTGTTGTAGACGCGACCGTTGAGCGTGCCCAGGGTCTGTCCGCAGGCGGCGAACTTGAACGAACCGATACGGGTGTACCAGTTGTTGCCGCTGACAGGCAGGTACTCGCCGGCGAACCAGAAGGTGCAGTCATCGGCCGGGTCGAGGGTCAGCGAGAAGTAGTCGCCCCAGCGGCTGATGCCCGTCTGCGAGCCGGTGCCGTTGATGAGCACCGCTTCGTTCTGCGGTAGTTGGCCCAGGCTTTCACCCAGGCGGCGGCCTGCGTAGCGCAGAGCGGGGAACATGCTGGCGCTGGAGACGCTGTAGCCCACGGCGGCATTACCGTCCTTGTCAGCCGCGATGCTGGGCATCCAGCGGTGATTGCCATCGCCCAGCGCGTAGGTGCCGGACTGATAGACATTGGTGGCGGCGCCGGGTGCGCGCACTTCGTACCAGCGCACGGACGCCTTGCCGGCCACGTCCACGGTGTGCGAAGCCCACAGCGATTCGTAGGAGCCCATGTTGCGATACTGCAACAGGTTCATCAAACGAAAGCTGAGGGTGTCGAGGAGGCGCGTGGTGCCCTGCTGCGGAACCTGATAGGTGACCGGTTCGAACGCGCTGATCGGCAGGAGGGTCGGGCCGGTGAAGGTAGAGTTGGCCGGCGTGACCCAGTCCACATGGAACTTCCACATCTTGAGCAGGTCGGGCGGCGTGGCCGACAGCATGTAGTTGGGTGCGCCGGCGGGCGGGGCGGTCGTGCCGTGATAGTTGGCTGGCAGCAGCGCATCGCAGGTGGCGTCGGTGCAGGTGTCGAAGTGGACTTCCTGCAAGGCGCCGCCGGTGATCATCTGGCTGCGGTTCAAGGCCCAGACGCGCACACCAAAGCCGGTGCCGATCTGATCGAACATGTTGGCCGTCATGTACCAGCCGTCAGACCAGACGCCCATCTTGGGATAGTCGTTCAGGTACGAGGTGAAGATGCCGGTGTCCGCGCGCAGGGCGTAGAAGTACCAGCCGCCCGCAACCGGGTCACTGGTCTGGGACACGGCGATACACTGGTAGTATGGGCCGGTGGCGCCGGACCAGGCAAAGTCGGTGACAACCCAGCGACCCACCGTCTGGTCGTAGATGATCTGGATGTCGCCCTGGTTATTGGCATCGCAGGGCGTGCCGGCCGGGCCGGGGAAGAAGGTGTTGAAGGTCACTGCGCTGATCAACGCGCCAGTGGTCTTGTTGTAGATACCCACCGAGGTGTTGACGCCTTCGACGTAGTGATTGGGGCCGATCGCGCCGTTGACATCGGGCGGCCAGCCCGCGCCATTCGCCGGAAAGGTCATGCCGTTGAAGTTCATGATGGGGTTGGGCATCTGCCCGGCGCCGGGCGAATCCTGCACATTGGGGTTCAGGGCCGCGGCCCACGTCGCCGCCGATTGCTCGGACGGCGTCAGGCGCAGGGGAAACTGCTGGTTTGGCGCAGCCTTGCCGTTATTGCCCTGGGGCAGGTCGCGCATGTCGCCATTCCAGACGGTGGGGTAGCTCGTCTCGCCGGCGAACGGCCCGTAGATGGGGGAAGAGGCAGCCGGGCGCGACGGTGCGCTCGCCTGCACACTCGACACGACTATGCCCAGGAGCAACCCCAGGATAGCCAGCACGTGTAGAAGACGCTTACTTGGCATGTGAACTCCTTCCAAAACTGAAAAAGAAATAGAGAGGCGGTGGGGGACATCGGGTGGCAGTCGGTGTTTGCAGTATAGGACAAGAACGCCGATGCGTCAACTTGAGGAGGGGGTGTGGAGAGAGAGGATTGGAGGGAGATTGGAGATTGGAGATCGGAGATCGGAGATCGGAGATTGGAGATTGGAGATTTACGTGGAAGGCGGGAGGCTTCTGGTTTAAGTGAAAGATGAAGGGGGAAGGGAGAGTCACGCATCACGTATCAAGTACGCATTTTGGCGTAATCAACGGCGTAGAAGGGGTGCGTGGTTTGCGCAGCGGAAACCCAGAGGCGTAACCGATGCGCGGGGATGGGCACGGTGCTAGACTGAACGCGTCAGAGTAATGGAATGCAGTAATGGAATGGAGGATGAAGAACACACCATGATGACGACGATCAAGACGTTCGGAGTTCATTTGCTGCGCCTGATGATGGCGCTGATGATCTTGGCAAGCGGCGCCGGCCTTGCCCTGCTGTTTGGTGAGCGCGAGAGCCGGGCGCTCGATCAGGTTTCGTCACCGCAGGCAATGACGCTGCCCGCGGCGCAGGTGCAGCGGCTGACCGCCAGTTCCAGCAGCGGCCAGATGATGGCGGCGGCCGTTGCGAGCAGCGGCGCAAGCTCGGAGCTGTTTTTCACGGCCGATGGCGGCCACACCTGGCTGAGCATGGGCAGCCTGCCGGCGGCGCAGATCAGCGCGCTGGCGCTGGCGCCTGACGGCAATTCGGCCCTGGCCGCGGCCGGCAATCGCCTCTTCCGCGCCGATTTTGCTGCGCAGACCTGGCGCGAGCTGCCGCTCGCCTGGGCAGACGTGCAGGCGTCCCAGGCCCAGATCACCAGCCTGGCCGTTGACCGCCTGGCGATGGCGCGGGCTTCAGACCAGGCGCGCGACCTGGCGGTCTTCATCGGCAGCACAGAGGGTCTTTTCTACTGGCAGGGCGACGCGCTGACCGGCCCTGGCCGTGGATTGCCCGCTGGAACCGCGGTGGCGCAGGTGCATGTGACCAACGCCAACGAGGCGCTGATCTTCGCGGGCGCCAGCCGCGGTCTCTTCGTGCTCGATCGTGAGCTGGCAGACCCGACCGGCGACCAGGGCGATCGCTGGCTGCGCATCAGCAGCGTCTCGGCGCCGGTGCATGCCGTGGTGGAAACCGATGGCGTGCTGCTGGCGGCCACGGGCAGCAACGGCCTCTACCGCAGCCTGGACCGCGGGCGCAGTTGGCAAAATCTGTCCGGCGCCCTGGGCCTGCAGCCCGGCGTTATCCTGGATGTGACCGCGCTGGCAGCCGATCCGGCCGAGCCGGGTGTGGTCTACGCGGCTACCGGTTTCTGGGTCGGCAGCAGTCAGATGCACTTCGCGCCGGGCCGCGTTTTCATCAGCATGGACAGCGGCAGCCGCTGGCAGCCGATGCCCGGCCCGAACGGCCAACCGCTGCAGTTGACCGCCCGCGTCACTGCGCTGATTCCGGCCGTGGACACCCCGCTGAGTGTGCGGGCCGTGACCGACCAGGGCATGCTCAGCCTGACCCTGGACGATGCCGAAGCGCTGCTGAGCCAGCTCGCTGATGGCGACCCGGCGGCGCAAGCCTGGGCCGCGCTGGGCCTGGGCATCCTGAGCGATCCGCGGGCCACTGAGCCGCTGCTGGCGCATCTGGCCGGCGACAATGCCCAGGTGGGTTTTGCCGCGGCGCGAGCGCTGGGGCGCCAGGGCGACGCCGCCGCCCTGCCCAGCCTGCTCGCATTCCAGGTGAGCGCCGATGAGATGGTGCGCGTGCGTGCGACCCTGGCGCTCGATCTCCTGCACACCAGGGCAGCCGCCCCAACCCTGCCGCAGGTCGCGGCGGTGAATTGAGAATTTCAGACGAAGAAACTCACTCCCAGAATCCCCGGCCCGCCATGCACCACGATGGCTGGCGGCACATCGAAGATCGGCAGCGGTGGCAGGTTGAGCGGGCCGCGCAACTCCTCAGCCAGGGCCAGCGCCTGCTCTGGCACATCGGCGTGCATCACACACAGATGGCCGCTGCCATCCCGCGGGATTTGCGTCAAAACCAATTCCTGCAGGCGAGCCAGCGCGCGCTTGTGGGTGCGCTCCCGTTCCAGCACTTCGACGCGGCCATCACGCAGCGTCAGGATCGGTTTGATCTGCAGGACGCTGCCCAGCAGAGCCTGTGCGCCGCCAATGCGGCCGCCTTTGGCCAGGTATTCCAGCGTGGCCACCAAGAAGTAGAGGCGACAGCGCGGAATCAAGCCGGCCAGGCGGGCCTCGATGACATCCACCGTCTCACCGGCTGCGGCCATCTGCACCGCCAACTGCACCAGGGTGGCCAGCGGCGCGGCCACCACCCGCGTATCAAGCACACGGATGTCCGCGCCGGGGAACTCCTGGCGGGCGGTCAGCGCGGAACGCACCGTGCCGCTGATCTCGGACGACGGATGAATGCACAGAATCGGTTCGCCGGTGGGCGCGAGGCGCGCGAACTCGCGCACGAACAGCTCCGGCGGCGGCGCGGCGGTCTTGGGCAGGGTGCGCTCACTACGCAGGCGGCGCATGAAGGTCGCCTTGTCCAAGTCCACCCCTTCCAGGAACGACTCCGTGCCGAAATTGATCACCTGCGGGATGATTGGAATCCCAAGCTGCTGCACCAGGGTCTCCGGCAGCGCCGCGGTTGTGTCGGTGATGATATGAACCATGATGTTACTCCAAGAGGCGAATGTATTCGGGGGGAAGGGAGCCGAATGAATGCGAAGACCACCGAATGAATCGGGGCGAAGTCTGGTATGAAAAACCTGCTGAAGCAGGTTCGGGGGGGGATGTTGATTCGTTGAGACCGAATGAATGCGGGGGCTGGATGGATTGCCGAATGAATTCGGGCGAAGACCACCGAATGAATTCGGCGTCTGGTATGAAAAACCTGCTGAAGCAGGTTCGGGGGGGGGATGTTGATTCGTTGAGACCGAATGAATGCGGGGTCTGGATGGATTGCCGAATGAATTCGGGGCGAAGATTACCGAATGAATTCGGGGCGAAGGCCACCGAATGAATCGGGGCGAAGACCACCGAATGAATTCGGGGCGGAGGCCACCGAATGAATCGGGGCGAAGACCACCGAATGAATTCGGCGTCTGGTATGAAAAACCTGCTGAAGCAGGTTCGGGGGGGGGATGTTGATTCGTTGAGACCGAATGAATGCGGCGTCTGGATGGATTGCCGAATGAATTCGGGGGAAGACCACCGAATGAATTCGGGGTCTGGTATGAAAAACCTGCTGAAGCAGGTTCGGGGGGGGGATGTTGATTCGTTGAGGCCGAATGAATTCGGGGCGAGTTTTGGGGGGTTAGAATGCCGGTTCGTCGAGAACGTCATAGGTGGGCGATGGTTCGCGCAGGGCCGGCGCCGGTTGGGACGCGAGCGATGATGGTAGGTCGTCAGGCCCTTCATCAAACTCCGAGTAGTCATAGGTTGGCGATGATTCGCGCAGGGCCGGCACGGGTTGGGACGCGGGCGATGATGGTATATCTTCAGGCCCTTCATCAAACTCCGAGTAGCGCTCCAGCCAGGCGATGGCGGTGTCCAGGCGATGATGCTCTTTCTGGTTGCTGACATACGCTTCGGCATCGGGCTTTTGCCGCTGACCCAATGTCAGTACGCCGTAGCCGCGCTGCCAGCCGAAATGCACGGCAAGCCCCTGCTGGTTGAGATCGTGCGAAGAGGCGCCTTTGAGATGCTTGACCAGGTCGGCCACGGAAACGTGCGGCGGGATGGCGACGATCAGATGAATGTGATCGGTCCAGCCGTTGATGGCGTACACAAACACGCCCAACTCCGCGGCTTTGTGAACAATATACGCGTACAAACGCGGCTCGATGTCCGGCGTAATCCACGGCTCACGGTTTTTCGTGGCCCACACCAGGTGATAATACGTGCGCCAAAATGGCATTTGCTGTCCTCCCATCCTTCATGATCGAACATCCGCGGCGCCGTGAGGTGAATCCATCCACCGCACCCCGCCCGTGAATCCATCCACGGCAACCCACCCATGAATCTCTCCACAACAACCTCAACGACACCTCACCCCTACCCCCAACACCCTCTTGCATCGTTTCTTCGCGACGAAGATTCAAGCCCCCCACCAACCTGCTTCAGTTTTCGGTACCAGACGCCGAATTCATTCGGTGGCTTGCATCGTTTTTTCGCAACGAAGGTTCAAGCCCCCCACCAACCTGCTTCAGCAGGTTTTTGGTATCAGACGCCGAATTCATTCGGTGGTATCAGACGCCGAATTCATTCGGTGGTATCAGAATTCATTCGGCCGTATCAGACGCCGAATTCATTCGACGGCTCCCTCGCCTCCTGGGCCAGAATTCAGCACTCAGCACTCCAGCATTCAGAAATCAGAAACCAGGAGCCGCCAGGGACACAACCACCCGAACGCCGAAAGAATGCTGAAGAAGCCGTCGGGCACGTCCCTGTAGCGCACCGCACAACGAGCGTACCTGGGAATACTATACCAGGAACCGCCCCGCACCACGGGAAATGGTTCCTGCCCGGAATACAGTGAGTTCGTCCACTCCCACACGTTGCCGCTCATATCCCAGGCGCCGGTGGGGCTGGCGCCGCTGGGGTAGGTGCAAACCGCGGTGGCGCCGATCCCGAATTTGCCTTCCGGGTCATTGGCATCCGTGTTACAATGCACAGAGTCGAACGGTCCGCCCCATGGATACTCCCACCCGTCGGTTCCTCGCGCCGCCCGCTCCCACTCCATCTCCGTGGGTAGGCGCAGCGCGTAACGCGGGGGCTTGAGCAGGCGCCGGCCGTCGGCCAGGCGCAGCTCCGTGAGCTGACGGTCCAGCCAGGTCGCGTACGCCTGCGCCTCGAACCAGGTGATGCCCACCACCGGGCAGATGGGGCTGCTGCGCTCGCGGTCGTCCCAGAAATAGGGCTGGCTGCGCAGCTCCGGCGGACGTCGCGCGAGATGCTCTTTCATCCAGTCTTCAGTGGCCGTCGTCTCATACGTGCCCGTGCGCCAGGCCCAACCGTCCTGACTCCAGAACTCCGGGCGCTCGTAGCCGTGATCCTCCATGAAGCGCCGGTACTGCGCGTTGGTCACGGGGTACCGGGCAATCCAAAAGCGCTGCTCGATGCGCCGCTTCTGGGGCGGATCGCCGTAGAGGAACTCCCCGGCCGGCGCTTCCACGAACGTGTCCAGGTCGTCCGGCTGCCAGTGCAGGCTGCCGAGTAGCAGCCCGGCCTCGCGGCGCAGACGCGGCGCTGTCACGGCGCTCTGCATGGTCGAAATCAGCGCGGTCACGGCCTTGTCCCTGCTGCCTGGCGGCACCCCGCCCGGCCAGGCGTCGAGCACAGCCGCGCCGGCCAGCACCACGGCCTCGCCCGGTGCGCCGATGGGCGTCGCCAGCAGCCCCTCGACCACTTCGCCGGCCACGCTGTCCAACTGCTGGATCAAGCCCAGGTAGCTCACGGTGAGCAGCGCCACCTCGCGCCAGGCCGGATCGCCCACATGCTGCGCCAGGTAGTCTACGATGGGCCGGCAGTCGCCTTGCCCGCGCAGGGCCAGCGCGACGGCCGCCAGGTATTCCTCGAAGGTCAGGTGCATGAAGCCGTACTCGCCGGGGCCGCGCTCCAGCAGCAGCCCGGCGTGTTCATGCACATCGTCCTCGAAGCGCCGCGCCGCGGCCTCCGGGTCCGCGTCGCCCCGTTCACGGAAGATGGTCTGCAGGCGCCGGCGCACCTCCTCGCGTTTGACCAGCCCCACCCCCGGACTGGTCTCGTGCATCCACAGGGCCAGCGGCGCCAGGATGCGTATCGTCTGCACGGCGTCCAGGTCACGCGTGGGCGGCCGGCCCAGGCCCCGCGTGCGGTTCCAGCTCGAAATCAGGGTCTTGACATACTGATCGTACAGCTCGATGCGGCGCTCCGGCAGGGTGACGCCCTGGCGCTGCATGAGGGCCAGGATGGTCAAGAGCAAAGGATTGGACGCCAGGTCATGAACGCTGGGATTGCGCTGCACCGCGTCCAACAGGGCCTGGCGTTCACGCGCGGCGTCGTCCCGCGCCACGGCCGTGTCGCCCGAAGCCTGCTTTTCCAGGGTGGCGGTCCAGCGTTCGACGAACGCGGCGATCTCGTCGTTGTCGAAATCCACCAATGTACATTCGGCCAGGCCCGGCGCGGTGGGACGCACGGCCCGGTAGCCGACGATGCGGCTGCTGAGCACAAACTTGTTGCCGCGGCGGCGCTGCGCGCTGTAGAAATCCACCACCTGCTGCACCACGGTGTGACGCAGGCCCGCCTCTTTGACCTCGTCCAGGCCATCGAGCAGCACCAGCGCCTGGCCCTTTGCCAGCGCCTGCTGCAGCAGCGCGGCCACCGGCAGATCCACGCCGATGTCGTGAAAATAGTTGGCGATGTAATCGTCCAGGCGCACGCTGCCGGCGGCCAGGGCGTTGGCAAAGCCGGAGAGGGGCGCCAGGATCGGCAGGCGGTTGCCCAGACCGATAGCTGGACCGTGACCGAGCGCCAGTTTCAGCGCCAGGTATTTGAGGAACGTGGTCTTGCCTGCGCCGGGGTCGCCCAACACCACCAGGCCATCGTGCGCCTGGATCAGGTCGAGCACGGGCCGCGGCTCGCTGAGGCGGCCGGTCAGGCCGGCCTGCTCCTCCGGGCTGAGCGGCCGGCCGGCCAGGCGCAGGTTGCGGCGCCAGGTTTCACCTTCGGGCAGCTCCAGCCGCGCCTGCAGCGGCACGTAGAGATCGAGCAGCGGCAGCTTGAGCGGCACACGGTCGCTGACGCCCATGCCCTTGAGGCTGAGGAACTGATGACGATCGAGCACGTAGGCCAGGTAGGCATCGCGGGCCGGCGTCAGGTCGGCCGGTACGGGCGGCAGGACGGGCGGTTGGCCGGTGATGATTACCGGCGCGTGGAAATTGTAGCTGTCGCGCCCGCTGAACTGACCGCCGCTCGTCACGTTACCGCCCACAATGGCGCCCTGGGATGACACGTTCGAGGTTTCGGTCGCGGGCGGCGAGGCGTCAGGCGCCTGCCTGGGGCGGCGGCTGAAGAAGAAGGTGGCCAGCAGGCTGAGGGCCGACAGGAGGGCCGTCGCGATGGCGAGCAGCGCTTCGGCGCCCTGGATGAGGTCGCTGTTAGCGCCGATGAAGGTCAAGAGCGGCGGCGCCCAGCGCGGCACGGTGAAGGCCAGAATGGCCAGGAGAATGGCAAGCAGCAGGAAGAAGACGATTCGTCGACGCATGATGCACCTTTGCGGCTAACGGTCACGACGTGAATGCGGTATCTGAACCCACCGAATGAATGCGGGGCGAAGACCACCGAATGAATTCGGGGCGAAGACCACCGAATGAATTCGGGGCGAAGACCACCGAATGAATCGGGGCGAAGACCACCGAATGAATTCGGGGCGGAGGCCACCGAATGAATTCGGGCGAAGACCACCGAATGAATTCGGCGTCTGGTATGAAAAACCTGCTGAAGCAGGTTCGGGGGGGGGATGTTGATTCGTTGAGGCCGAATGAATGCGGGGGCTGGATGGATTGCCGAATGAATTCGGGGCGAAGACCACCGAATGAATTCGGCGTCTGGTATGAAAAACCTGCTGAAGCAGGTTCGGGGGGGGGATGTTGATTCGTTGAGACCGAATGAATGCGGGGCGAGGTTTGGGGGGTTAGAATGCCGGTTCATCGAGAATGTCATAGGTTGGCGATGATTCGCGCAGGGCCGGCACCGGTTGGGACGCGGGCGATGATGATAGGTCGTCAGGCCCTTCATCAAACTCCGAGCAGTCATAGGTTGGCGATGATTCACGCAGGGCCGGCACCGGTTGGGACGCGGGCGATGATGGTAGGTCGTCAGGCCCTTCATCAAACTCCGAGTAACGCTCCAGCCAGGCGATGGCGGTGTCCATGCGATGATGCTCTTTCTGGTTGCTGACATACGCTTCGGCATCGGGCTTTTGCCGCTGACCCAATGTCAGTACGCCGTAGCCGCGCTGCCAGCCGAAATGCGCGGCAAGCCCCTGCTGGTTGAGATCGTGCGAAGAGGCGCCTTTGAGGTGCTTGACCAGCTCGGCTACGGAAACGTGCGGCGGGATGGCGACGATCAGATGAGTGTGATCGGTCCAGCCGTTGATGACGTACACAAACACGCCCAACTCGGCGGCTTTGTGAACAATGTAGGCGTACAAACGCGGCTCGATGTCCGGTGTAATCAACGGCTCACGGTTTTTCGTGGCCCACACCAGGTGATAATACGTGCGCCAAAATGGCATGTGCTGTCCTCCCATCCTTCATGATCGAACGTCCGCGGCGCCGTGAGGTGAATCCATCCACCGCACCCCACGAATCTGCCGCCCAACACCCTCAACTCACCCCCACCCCCAACACCAACACCACCCCCAACACCCTCTTGCATCGTTTTATCGCGACGAAGGTTCAAGCCCCCCACCAACCTGCTTCAGCAGGTTTTCGGTATCAGACGCCGAATTCATTCGGTGGTATCAGACGCCGAATTCATGCGGCGGTATCAGCCCAATTCATGCGGCGGCTTGCATCGTTTTTTCGCGACGACGATTCAAGCCCCCCACCAACCTGCTTCAGCAGGTTTTCGGTATCAGACGCCGAATTCATTCGGTGGTATCAGAAACCAGAAGCCGCCAGGGACACAACCACCCGAACGCCGACATTAATGCTGAAGCCGTCGGGCACGAACCTGCTGCGCACCGCACAACGAGCGTTCCTGGGAAAATTGAACCAGGAACCGCCCCGCACCACGGGCATGCCCTCGGCTTCTGGCTCGTTGCGGCCATCGGCCGGCCGGTAGGGGTAGGGCCGGTAGCGCGTACGTGTCCATTCCCAGACGTTGCCGCTCATGTCGAGCAGGCCCGCCGGCGTCGCGCCGGTCGGGTACATGCCCACCGCCGTGGGCCGGCCGATCGCCCCCTCGATGTTGGCTCGCTCTGCATCCGGCGCCTCGTTGCCCCAGGGGTAGACGCGGTCATCGCCGCCGCGCGCGGCCTTTTCCCATTCCCCCTCGTCCGGCAGGCGCACCACGTAACCGGCCGGCAGCTCCGGCCACTGACCCGCACCCGCCCGCGCCCGCCACTGCGCATCGAGCCAGGCCGCGTAGGCCATCGCCTCGAACCAACTGATGCCCATCAGCGGCCGGTTGGGCGTGCGCACCTGGTCGCTCCACCACATCGGCGCATGGCGCTTGTCCGGTGTGCGCTGCTGGATCCACTCACGGACATCTTTGTTCTCCGCCTGGCTGTCCCACGTGCCCTGGCGCCAGGCCCAGCCGGTCTTGGTCCACAAACGCTGATTGCCATACCCATCGCCTTCCACAAAGGGCTGGAACTGCGCCACGGTCACCGGGTAGCGCGCCATCCAGAAGTGGTAGGGGATCGTCAGCGGTTTGTGGTCGGACCCAACTCATCTTCCCTGGCTTCCTTGTCCCCCTTGCGGCTGCCCATGACGAACGGCCCGGCCGGTATCTCCACGAAGCCTGCCCACGGCTCGGCCTGGCCGCGGAAACGCACCGGCAGGCCCAGCCGGCCCGGATCGAAGCGGGGATCGCCGAGCTGGCCGAGCAGGTCGCCGGCCTCGGCCCGTTCAGGTGCGGGCAGCCGCCCCCCTTCGACCAGGGCCACCAGCCCGCGCCGCACCCGGCCCAGCACCGCCTCGTAGACGCGCTGGCCGGCCGCTTTCTCCGGCAGGCGCAGCTCCCTGCTCGCCTGCCCGGCAATCACAGCCAGGCGCCAGGCAACCTCCTCGGCCGCGGGGTCGGGGTCGTCGGGCAGCAGCGCGTTGATCAGGTTGACCGCGTCGCCGTAGCCGCCGCGCTGTTTCTTGCCCGCGCCCAGCACAAAGACCTCGCGCCACCACGCGGGGTCTACGCTGAGCAAGCGCACCAACTGCCCGGCCGCGTCCGGCTGGCTCATGACGAAACACGCGGCCAGGTACTCCTGCAGCGAGCGATGCACGAACGCGTAGACCCCACTGCGCCGCTCGATCAACAGGCCGGCGCGCTCCTGCAAATAGCGCAGCAGGACGTCGGGCGCCACCTCGCCCAGCAGTGGCTTGAACGCAACCAGGATTTCGCCTTCGCTGATGTCGGCCGCCTCGCCATCCTGACCGGCCGCCGCGGCCTCGCGCTGGCGCTGATGGACGGTGAAGGCCAGCCGCTCCAGCGCCTCGCGCACGCGGGCCTCGCCCACGCCCAGCACCTGCGCAATGCCCGGCTCGATCATGGGCTGACCGTCCGGCCCGCTGATTTCGCGGCCGCGCTGCCAGCGCGCCAGCAGCAGCTTGACCGTCTCCTCGTACAGATCCGCGCGGTCTTCGGGCAGTTGACCCCAACTGCTGTGCAGCGTTGCCATCAGGGTCAGCAGCAGAGGTCGTGAGGCCAGGTCGGCCAGGAAGGGGCGCTCCTGCAGCGCGGCCGCCAGGCGCTCCCCGCGCTGCTGCGCGGTGACGGCATCCCAGCCCAGGTCGGGCGCCACGGCCTGATACCAGCGGGCGATGAAGCGCTGCACCTGGCGCTCGTCGAAGGGCGCCAGGGCCAGGGTGCTGAAACGGGGCAGATGCCAGCGTGGGTCGGCATAGGCATAGGGCCGCGCGGTCACCAAGACACGCGTGACCTTGGGCAGGGGCGCGAGGAAGTCCCGGATCGCCTGCAGGAGCACCTCACGCCGGCGCTGCGCCTCCGGCACCTCATCCAGCCCGTCGAGCAGGATGACGGCCGGCTCTTTGAGCAGGCGCTGCTGCCAGGTCTCGAACGCGCGGTCGCCGGCCGTCTCGCCCAGGCGCTGGCGCAGGTCGTCGCGCAGCGCGGCCCAGATCATGGCCGCCGCGCCCTGGCGGGCGTCGAGCGGAATCTGGCGCGCGGCCACCTCCCGCAGCAGCAGGCGCACCGGCAGCGCGTCGGCCAGCGCCTGGGGCAGGGCCGGGCTGTGGGTCGCCAGCAGATAGGTCAGGTAGTTGACGAACGTGGTTTTACCGGAGCCGGCGTCGCCGGTCAACACGATGCGGCGCTTGGTGGCGACCGCGATGGCCTCGAGCAACGGCGTGCGGTCCCCCTCTTTGCCGCGCGCCAGGTGCAGGGCCAGGCTGCGCTCGTCCCGCGTGCGCTCGGCCGGAACCGACACCACGTCCAAATCCACATACACATCAGCCAGGGGCACGGGCGACTCGCCGCTGCTGCGCACGAACTCGGTGTCAATGAGGCCCAGGGGCAGGCGGCTGCACTCGGCTGCCAGGCTGCGCAGGTACGCGGCCAGCAGCACCTCCACCGGTATCTGGTCGGCCGGCTTGTCAGCGTAGAAATTACTGATGTAAACCCGCCACTGGTCGCGGCCAACGAAATCGCCGGCCGTCTGCACATCCCCAACCACGAACGCGCCGCCCGCGGTCTGGATCAGCAGTTGCAGTTCCGTGTCCAGCTCTTTGCTCTTCTGTTCGGTGATCTCATCGCCCAGGACGCTGCGCAGGGCTTCGAGCTTGAGCAGCTTGTCCTTGAGGTCGGCCACGCGCTTGCGCAGGGTTTGCATGTGCGAGGCGACCGCGGCCGCGGGCTGCGTCCCCGCGCCGCGGAAATCGAAGAGGCCGCGGCGCCGCGAATAGAAATTGGGCGCCTGCGCCATCACCTGGCGCCAGGCGTCCTCCGTCGCCCAGAAGACCAGGCTGTGCGGATAGTCGCTGAAGGCGTCGCGCTGCAAGTCCAGATAGCCGAAGACCGCGGGCATCGCGGCTTCCAGGCCGGTGTAGGAGATCACCAGACGCTCGGCCTGCACAGCTGGCGGCAGCGCGTCCAGGAAAGCCAGGGGATTGGCATGGCCGGCGTCAAGCGCCACGTCCATGGGGGGCACGGAGAGGCGCAGCGCCAACTCCTGACGGATGCGCAGGCGGCCGCCCTCGCTGTCGTAGAGCGCAAAGGCCCACGCGCCGCTCTCGCTGACGTTGAGCAGCGTCACCAGGCGCTGCAGCGTTTCTTCCAGGGCAGGGTTATCGAGCATAGGAACACCTCATCCCCCGGCCCCTTCTCCTCTCCGCTCAGCGGCCGAGGGATGAGGTGAGGCCGCACTGCTAATGCCGGTCGCGCCCCACAAAATCGCCGCCGGTGCTGACATCCCCATTCACGATCGCGCCGCCGCCGGTGTTGACATCCCCCAGCACGACCGCGCCGCGACGCAGCCGGCCGCGGTGCGCAGCCGCCTGCGCCGGGTTGAGATCTTCCACCAACTCGATCAGGCGCGCCACCTGCTGCCGCTTTTCCGCGTACTCCAACAGATGTTGGATCTTGGCCGTGCGCGCCATGCCTGTGCTGAACTGATCGTACACCGGCCGGAAATGATCGAAACAGAGGGTCGTCAGCTCCTCGTCGGAGAACGCGGCGTTGAGCAGGGCGCGCAACGCGGCTATGTCGAACTCTGCGCTGCGGGGCGGGGCCGGCGGTGGGTTGGGCGCCGGCGGCGCCAGCGCCAGTTCGTTGAAGCTGCGGCCCAGGTGCTGCAAGGCCAGGCGGTTGAGGCCATCAATGACCTGCGCCCGCTCTGCGCGCAGGATTTCCGTATCGCCAAAGCGGCGGGCGCTGCGCATGTTTTCAGTCAGCCGCTGCTCGTAGAGCAGGACATCCCCATAGTCAGGGTGCCCGCTGCCCAGCGCAGCCCGCAGTTGGGTCAAAGCCTTCTGATACGCATCGAACATGTCAGGCATCGGTATTCCCTTTCGCGTCATTGGATCAAGCTGCAGCGCGCCAGGCGTGGATCATCTCCACATGTTCGGCGTAATGCTCATAGGTCACCGCCGCGATCCAGTTGCGCATGTGCTTGTACCTCGCCAACCACTCGGCCGGCATGCGTTGAATCATCGCCAGCAGCGCGGCGCGCGTCGTCAACAGCCCGCTGCGCACCTCCGCCAGCGACTGCTCCTGGCGTTGCGCGTACTGCTCCGCGTTCCAGGCGTCTATGTCGTAACGTCGCGGCTCCTTGACCCCGGCGATGATCTGACGCGCCATGTCAGGCAGCACGTTCAGCGTCTCCTCCTGCCAGGAACAGAGATGTGCGGCCACGTTTTTCAACGTCCACTCCCCGGCCGCGCCCGGCAGCAGCCAGTCCGCATCGCTCAACCCCTCGACAGCCGCCATCAGCGCCTGCCAGCCCGCATCTTCCTGTGCCAAAATTTCCTCGTGTGTCATCTGCCCTCTGCCCTCAGCGTTCCACTGGCAACAGCGCCACGGCCAGCGCCTCATCAATCCGATCCACCGGCACAAAGGTCATAGCCTGGCGCACATCGTCCGGCAGGTCTTCCAGATCGCGCTCATTGCGCTTGGGCAAGATGATCGTGGTCAGCCCGGCGCGGTGCGCGGCCAGCACCTTCATCTTGACCCCGCCGATGGGCAGGACGCGGCCGCGCAGTGTCACTTCGCCGGTCATCCCCACATCACTACGCACCGGCCGGCCGCTGAAGAGACTTGCCATCGCCGTCACCATCGTGATCCCGGCCGACGGCCCATCCTTGGGCACCGCGCCCGCGGGTACGTGAATATGCACATCGGTCTGCTCGAACTTATCCGCGTCCACCCCCAGCGCGGCGGCCTTGGAGCGGACATAGCTATGCGCAATCTGTGCGCTCTCGCGCATCACATCGCCCAGTTGCCCGGTCAGCGTCAGACCGCCCTTGCCGCGCATCCCCGTCGCCTCGATGAAGAGTATGTCGCCGCCCACCGCGGTCACCGCCAGGCCGGTCGCGATGCCCGGAATCTCGATCGCCTCGCTCGCCTCTGATTCGAAGCGTTCGCGCTTCAGATACTCGCGCACGATCTCTGGCGTCACCGCGATGGCCTGCACCTCGCCCGCGGCAATCTTCACCGCGCTCTTGCGGCAAATGGCGCCAATCTGGCGTTCCAGATTGCGCACGCCAGCTTCGCGCGTGTAATCCTGCACCGTCTTGCGCAGCGCCTCCTCGCCAAATGTCACCTCGCCTTCACGCAGACCATTGGCTCTGATCTGCCGGGGCACCAGGAAGCCCTGCGCGATCTTGATCTTCTCACGCTCGGTGTAGCCATCGAGTTGAATAATCTCCATGCGGTCACGCAGCGGCGGTGGGATGGTCTCCAGCGTGTTGGCCGTTGTGATGAAGATGACGTCGCTCAGATCGAAGTCCACATCCAGGTAGTGATCGCGAAATGCATGATTTTGCGCCGGGTCGAGCACTTCCAGCAGCGCGCTGCTTGGATCGCCGCGCCAATCGTTGCCGATCTTATCCACCTCGTCGAGCATGAAAACCGGGTTGCGCGTGCCGGCGCGCTTGATGGCCTGGATGATGCGCCCGGGCAGCGCGCCGATGTAGGTGCGCCGGTGCCCGCGAATCTCCGCCTCGTCACGCATCCCGCCCAGGCTCATGCGCGTGAACTTGCGCCCCAGCGCGCGCGCAATGCTCTGCCCCAGGCTGGTCTTGCCCACGCCCGGCGGCCCCACGAAGCAGAGGATGGCGCCCATCGCCTCGCTGACCTTCTCCTCCTCGCCTGGCTCCGCACGCACGCCGCGCTCCTGCACAAGTTTGCGCACCGCCAGGAACTCCAGAATGCGGTCCTTGACCTCTTGCAGGTCGTAGTGATCCTCATCCAACACCTGGCGCGCATGGACAATTTCGAGCTGATCCTCGCTCAGCTTGTTCCAGGGCAGCTCGATCAGCCAGTCCAAATAGGTCTTGATGACCGAATGTTCGGCTGCCTGCGGCGGCATCCCGTCCAGGCGCTTCAATTCACGCTGCGCTTCCTTCTTGGCCTCTTCGGGCAGGCCGGCATCCTCGATTTTCTGGCGATAGTCGCTGACCGCACTCTGACTCTCGTCCGCCTCGCCCAGTTCCTTCTGAATCGCGCGCAGTTGCTGGCGCAGGTAATACTCGCGCTGCGCCTTGTCCATCTCCTCACGGGCCTCGCTCTGGATCTTCTGACCCAGCGTCAGCACTTCTTTTTCGCGCGTCAGATGCACCATCAAGGCGCGAAACTTATCCTTGACATTGTCCATCTCCAGGATCTTCTGACCCTCGGCCATTTCCAACCGGGAGTTGGCGGCAATCAGATAGGCCAGGTAGCGTGAATCCTGCACTTGATCGAGAAACTTGCCCGCGTCCTCCGGCATGTTGGGCGAAAGCGCGATCACTTCCTGGGCCAGTTCGCGCAGGCTGCGCTCCAGCGCCTCCAGCTCCACATCTTGCTGCACGATGTCGGGCGCCAGGGCAATATAGGCACGCAGGTAAGGCTCCGCGCCCAACCAGTATTCGACCTTCAGGCGCTCCAGCCCCTGCACCACCACCTGCAGTGTGTTGTCGGGCGCGCGCACCACGCGGTGAATCATGGCCACGGTGCCAATCTCGAACACCTGGCCGGGCAGCGGCTCCTCGACCGAGCCATCCTTCATCGAAACCAGGCCAATCAGCCGGTTGCCTTGCAGGGCGTCCTCGATCAGCTTGACCGAGCGCGGAACCCCCACCACCAGGGGGAGAACAGAAAACGGATAGGCCACCGTATTGCGCAGTGGCAAGATGGGGAGATCACGTGGAATACTTGCCACGCGATCGTTACTATCGTCCGGTTGCATAAAACTCGCCATGATCGTCTCTCCTAATCTCGAAACTTTTTCCCGACTCAGTCATGAGGCGCCCCCTGCCTTGCGCAGGTCGGCCAATTGCTTGAATAGTTCCATTTCACGCGGGCTGAGATTGCGCGGCGTCGTCACCTGCACTTCGATGTACAGATCGCCGCGCTGCTCGTCGCCTTTGACCAATGGCATCCCCTGCCCACGCAGGCGAATCGTCTTGCCATTGGCCGTCTCCGGCGGAACAGTAAGCATTACCGGCCCCGTCATCGTCGGCACCTGCACATTGCCACCCAGGATAGCCGTATACAAATCAACGGGTGCCTTCGCGACCAGATCATCCCCGCGCCGTTCGAACACCGGGTGTGGTTTGACTGCAATCTTCAGATAAAGGTCACCCGCGTTCCCACCGGCCGTTCCCGCACTGCCCACACCGCTGACGCGCACCCGCGAGCCGGTCTGCACGCCTTTGGGAATATGCACCTCGCCTGTGCTGTTGTCGTCACGCTGCAACAAGCGCGTCGTGCCGTTGAACGCCTCTTCCAGGGTAATCTCCAGCGTCTGCTCAATATCCTGCCCGCGGCGCACCCGGCTTTGGCCGCGGCCCGCACCCGCAGCAGGATTTGTGCTTGATCTGCGCTGGCCCGCACCGCCAAACAGCGATTCAAAGAAATCCGAAAAACCGCCCGTACCCGCGCTGGCGTACATTCGCTGCAGATCGTCCGCAGTGAATTGTTGCGTGGTCGCGCCGCCCTGGCCAGGCCCGGCCCACTGTGACCAGTCAAAACCACCGGGACGGCCACCAGACTGCTCGTACTGCTGCCATTGTGCGCCAAAACGATCGTACTTGGCCCGCTTCTCCGGGTCAGATAGCACCTCATGCGCTTCGTTGATGTCCTTGAAGCGATCTTCGGCGCGCTTGTCACCGGGATTCAGGTCAGGGTGATGTTCGCGAGCCAATCTGCGATAGGCTTTCTTGATGTCCTTTTCGCTGGCCTTGCGGTCCACACCGAGAATATGATAGTAATCTCTGGGTTGCATGGCACACCTCCCTCTCTGTGACGTACACTGGTCGGTCCTACTGGCTGACCCGCACGCGCGCCGGTCGCAGTAGAGCGTCCTTGTCGCAATAGCCGGGGCTTATGACCTCCACGATCATGCCTGGCTCCGCTTGCCAACGACATGGATTATACTCGAACATCGTGTCGCCTCCTAGTTGTATTCGCCCTGACCACTGTAACCCCCTTGCATAAGAAAAACGTTGGAAAACTGAACGCCCTCTGCCCTGTTCAGAATTCAGCTTTCATCATTTAGCATTTCCCCGTGACCGCCGCCGCCTAGAAGTCGTCAAAGGGATCAGAGATTGAATAAATTCGCGGTACCGGCAGCAGACAGGAGGGAGTAGACATGCAACGAGTCATCATTACCGGCGGCACCGGGTTCATTGGTGCGCCGTTAGCCCGGCAGTTGGCCGCCAAGTATGAAGTGGTGGTCCTTTCGCGCAACCCGGCGGCCGCGGGCAGCCTGGGCAATGGGGTGCAGGTTGTGGCCTGGGATGGTCGCACGGCGCAGGGCTGGGGTCACCTGGCCTCTGGCGCGTTCGCGATCATCAACCTGGCCGGTGAGAATCTCAGCGCCGGGCGCTGGACTGCGGCGCGCAAAGCCGCCATTGTGAACAGCCGCCAGCAGGCTGCGCAGGCAGTGCTGGAGGCGATCAGCCAGGCCGAAGTCAAGCCTGCGGTACTCGTGCAATCTTCGGCGGTTGGCTATTACGGCCCGCGCGGCGATGAAAAGATCAACGAGAATGAGAAACCGGGCAGCACTTTCGAAGCCACGACCTGTGTGGCGTGGGAAAAAGCCACCGAGGCCGCCGAAGCCCTGGGCGTGCGCCAGGTCATCATCCGCACCGGGGTTGTGATCGAGAAGCGCGGCGGCGCCCTGGCCCGCATGGCCCTGCCATTCCAGCTTTTCATCGGCGGGCCGGTGGGCAGCGGCAAGCAGTATTTCCCCTGGATTCACCTGGCCGACGAAATCAACGCGATCCAATTTCTGCTGGAAGACCCGCAGGCGCGTGGCGTCTTCAACCTGTCTGCCCCCAACCCGGTCACGATGGGGGAATTTGCCACCGCCCTGGGCAAGGCCATGGGACGACCGTCGTTCATGCCCGTGCCTGGCTTCGCCTTGCGGCTTCTCTTTGGAGAAATGGCCGGCATCCTCCTCAACGGCCAACGCGTCATCCCCAGCCGCTTGCAAAAGCAAGGGTTCAGATTCCAGTATTCCACCGTGGACGCCGCCCTGTCAGCCATCTATCAGACGTAAAACGAGCCATCCGCTCCGGTTCCGAAAGGCGGCGCTGGTCAGTTGACGAGCGTAAACTACGAGGGATAGCGTCGGTCGCTTGACCGCTGCAAACCAAGAGGCGTGCAAGAGGCGTACAATGGGAACACAACGGATATCCGGCTGGCGCCTGCTGGGCGCCAGCATCGCCGCGATGCTTTTTGTGAGCCTGAGCCTGAGCGGCGCGGAGACCACGCCATCCCGTGTGCTCGACCCGGGCATGGAGAGTTTGCGCCAGGCTGTGCTGACGGCCTGGGCCACCCCAGACGCCGTCATCACCGAGATCGAACGTCGCGACGCCTGGGCCTACGGCGCCCTGGTTGACACGCAGGAAGGCGCGTTCATCACCGGCGAAGGCACCCAGTTCGTGGCTCAGTGGCGTGACAACGCCTGGGAGGTGGCCTTCGAGGGCGCCCCCGCCCTGCGCGCCCTCTTGCCCAACGTGCCTGCTGCGCTGTTGCCGGTGGCCAGGAAATCCAGCCTCGATTATTCCAGCCTCGACCCAACCGCCCCGTTGCACGCATCCGCCAACTCACCCCAGGACTCCAACTACAAACTGCCCTGGCCGGCCGGGAATACCTACTACATCACCCGCGCTTGGGCCACCGGCGCCTGCAACCACGGCTCTCACGCCGTTGATGTCTCCATGCCCATCGGCAGCCCCGTCGTCGCCATGCGTAGCGGCATCGTCATGGTGGCCGAACAGGTCAGCAGCGATTGCGGCTGCACGGCCGGCAATGCCAGCAATAAAATCATCATCCGCCATATCCCCGACGACGACCTCTACGACTGGTACGCGCATGTCGGTCACGGTACGATCACGGTGCAGGCCGGTGATTATGTCGAGCAAGGTCAGGTCCTGGCGCTGAGCAATCAGATTGGCTACACCTGTGGCAGCGGCACATGCGCCGCGGGCACCTGCAACCTGGGGAATTGCTTGCCTGGCCCGCATCTGCATTTCCATGTGGAAAACGGCTACGGCGAGCGCATCTTCATCAACTTCGCCGACGCCGGCGTGATCCAGGGCTGCACCTGGGTGACGTCAGGCAATGACGATCAGTCCCTGCCCACGGTGCGGCTCACCGGTGGCCCCAACGCCCAGACCTGGGTCAACAGCAACCAAACCATCAGTTGGAGCATCGAGGATGAGTCAGGCGTGTGGGGCTTCAGCGCAGCCTGGGACGCACTCCCGACAGGTCCGCCACCCGCCGTCCTGCAGACAACCGGCCTGACCGACTTCAGCGGCCTGGCGCCCGGTCAGCACACCCTCAACATCCGGGCCTGGGACCTGGCGCCCACTCGGCACGAACGCCTGGCGGAGTTCGGCTGGTTTGGCTTCGACCCCATCCCGCCCACCGCGCCCGCGATCGCGGTGGATTGCAGCGACCATGGCCGGCTCCCTGCCCGCGCGGCGTGTCGTGATCCGCAGTTCAGATGGCGCAGCGTGGAAGAACATTCTGGGCTGAGCGGTGCGCAGGCCGGCTACCGCTTCGCCTGGCAGCGCGAGGGCGAGCCGTCTCAGTTCAGCGCGTGGCAAGGCAAAGACAACTACATGCCGTTGCTCGCCGAGCCGGGGCTGTTCCGACTCGATGTGCAGGCGCGCGACCTGGCCGGCAATGAATCGTCGCTCAGCAGCCTGGCCTATCGCCTGGGTGATTACGCCTGGGATGATCGCAACGGCAACGGCATCCGCGAGTCGGGCGAACCAGGCATCCCCGGCGTGCTCGCCAAACTCTACCCCAACACCAATTGCAGCGGCGTGGCCGTCGCCGCCTACACCACCAGCGCAGACGGCTTGTACCTCTTCACCGACCTGGCGCCAGGCGCTTACTGTGTGCAGATCAATGAAGCGAACTTCAACCCTGAGGGAGTGCTGGCTGGCTGGCAGAGCAGCCCCCAAGACCAGGGCGATGACGACACGCTCGATTCGGACGGCGACGTCAACACCCATCAGGCCATTGGCGCCGTGACCGCCAGCAACGTGACCCCAGGCCTGGACTTCGGCTTCTGGCGCGCGGGCTGCCTGGGCGATTTCATCTTCCTGGACCCCAACACCAACGGTTTGCAGGATGGCTGCACCGACCCGGCCGATCCGTTCAGTTGCACGGAAAGTGATGGCATCGCCGGCGTCCCCATTCACATCAGCGGCCCCGGTGGACTGACAGTCACCGTCGTCAGCAGCCTTGAGCCACCCGGCCTCTACCGGTTCGACCAGCTCTTGCCCGGCGTGTACACCGTAGCCGTTCCGTCCAATCCGCTGCCTCACCTGTGGTTGACGACGCCCGCCGAGCGCACTGTCACCCTGGCGCCGGGCGCCTGCGAACGCCAGCTCGACTTCGGCTTCGTCAGCCCCACCGGTCTGACCCTGCAAGACCTGCAATTGGCCTGGGTTGGCTCGAATGCCTGGATCACCTGGCAGACGCTGACGGAAACGGGCGTGACCGGGTTCGACATCTATCGGGCGCGGGCGCCCCTGGCCAACCGCACCCGTGTCAATGCGACGCTGATTCCAGCGCATGGCCCCGGTCAACCGTACAGCCTGGAAGACACGACGGTTTGGTCAGGCGCTGTGGCCTGGTATTGGCTGGTGGTGCAGCCCAGGGGAGAATGGCTTGGTCCCTGGCGCTTGGACGCCCGCACAAGCCGTCAGATCTTTCTGCCGCTGCTGCTGGATCAGATACCCTGACGCAGCGCCTTGTTGCCGTTTTGTCGGTTGTCTGTCCTTGACAATCCCCGCGCTGTCGCCTATACTCAGCCTGTCGTCGCCTGAGCAGGCAACGGCAAAATAGATGACAGGCCATGAACGGTAGTAGTAGGTCAACGTCCAGAGAGCAGGCGGTTGGTGCAAGCCTGCACGGCGCCGCGGCGTGCGCCTCAAGACTGAACTCGACCGGGAGCCGCACAGATGATGAAGCAATGAAACACGCTTTCTAGTCTGCGCCGCAACGCCAGCGTTAACAGGCGCTTGAGTGAGTGTCACACCTGGGCTGCCCTCCGTCTTACACACGGCAGCGGCAAAACCCATCGGCACTAATCAGGGTGGTACCGCGGAGCGTCGCTTCGTCCCTGCCAGGGACGAGCGACGTTTTTTTATTTCTATGCACAGGGCAGCAACCAACTAAAGATCGGAGAACGACCATGAATGCACGTTTCACGCCACAAGAGATCGAGCCAAAATGGCAGCAGCGCTGGGATGCATCCGGCATCAACCAAACCCATGAGCTGACAGGAGCCGCCAGCGCGAGCCGGCCCAAGTGGTATTTCCTGACCATGCTGCCCTATCCATCCGGCGAGCTGCACATCGGTCACTGGTTTGCCATGGCGCCGTCGGACGCGGCCGCCCGTTTCAAGCGCATGCAGGGCTACAATGTCTTCTTCCCCATGGGCTTCGATGCCTTTGGCCTGCCGGCCGAAAATGCCGCCATCAAGCGCGGCATCCACCCGGCGACCTGGACCATGTCCAACATCGAGCGGATGCGTAAGCAGTTGCGTTCGATGGGCGGGATGTTTGCCTGGGATCGCGAGGCCATCACCTGCGATCCTGATTATTACAAATGGACGCAGTGGTTCTTCCTGCGCCTGCACGAGGCCGGGCTGGCCTATCGTGCCTTCGCACCGGTGGACTTCTGCCCGAAGTGCAACACCACCCTGGCGCGCGAGCAGGTCTGGGGCGACGATCGCCACTGCGAACGCTGCAGTACGCCGGTGATCAAGAAAGAACTGAACCAGTGGTTCTTCAAGATTACCGACTACGCCGAAGAATTGCTGGATTTTAGCCGCATGCAGTGGCCGGAACGCGTGCAGGTCCTGCAAACCAACTGGATTGGCCGCAGCGAGGGCGCACGCGTCATCTTCCAGGCGCAAGGCGGGGAGCCAATCGAGGTCTTCACGACCCGGCCCGATACGCTGTGGGGCGCGACCTTCATGGTGTTGGCGCCGGAACATCCGCTGGTTGACACGTTGACCACAGATGCCCAGACGGCCGCGGTGCAGGCTTACCGTTTCCAGGCCAGCCGCCAAAAAGAGATCGAACGCCTGGCAACCGACCGGGAAAAGACCGGCGTCTTCACCGGCGGCTTTGCCACCAACCCGGTCAACGGCGAACGCATCCCCGTTTGGATCGCCGATTACGTGCTGATGACCTATGGCACCGGTGCGATCATGGCCGTGCCCGCGCACGACGAACGCGACTTCGTCTTTGCCAGCAAATTCGGCCTGCCCATCATCCCGGTCATCGCCCGGCCGGACGGCGTCAGCCGGAGCGTGGCCTGGAAGGATCATGTCAACGCCAGCTTTGCGGCCGCGTTGACCGCGGCCGACATCGCGTTCGAGGAAACCGACGACGCGTATCACGTCACCCTGACGCCCGCACAGGTGGACGCCTACCTGGCCCTGGCGCAGCGGGCCAAGACACCGGGCAAGTGGCTGGACGTGGCCGGCAGTCGGGCGGCCTTCGTTTTCGACGACGCCATCGTCGAGTTGGACAGTGTGGCGCATGACCAGGAGATCGTGCGGCGCTGCCAGGCCATCGCCCCGGCACGTGCGGGCCAGGCGACCATCGCCATGCAGTTGCTGCAAGACAAGGCGTTCTATCAGGATGTGCTGTTCCATGACGCCTACGGCACGATGATCGCCTCTGGCGCCTTCAGCGGCACGCCCGGCGATGGCGCTAAAAAGAAGGTCAGCGCGTGGCTGGCGCAGCAGGGCATGGGCAAGGCGGCCGTCAATTACCGCCTGCGTGACTGGCTGATCAGCCGCCAACGCATGTGGGGCACGCCGATTCCGATCATCCACTGTGCGCAGTGCGGCATCGTGCCGGTGCCCTATGCTGACTTGCCGGTGCGCCTGCCCGCCGATGCGGAGTTTCTGCCCACCGGTGAAAGCCCGTTGAAGTTTCATAAAGGTTTTCGCTACGTCACCTGCCCGGAGTGCGGTGGGCCGGCCGAACGGGAAACCGATACGATGGACACCTTCATGTGCTCATCGTGGTATCAGTACGCGTACGTCACGCCGTACCACAAGCGCGGCCAGCCGATTCAGCGTGACGATCTGCCGTGGGACGCGGCCCAGGGCGCCTACTGGCTGCCGGTGGATCAGTACACCGGCGGCATCGAGCATGCCACCATGCACCTGATGTACACGCGCTTCTTCACCAAAGCCCTGCGTGACATCGGCGTGGTCAACTTCGACGAGCCGATGCGGCGCCTGTTCAACCAGGGCATCATCCTGGGCGAAGACGGCGAGAAGATGTCCAAGAGCCGCGGGAACGTGGTGTCGCCGGACGACCTGGTGGCCAAGTATGGCGCGGATGTGGTGCGCGCCTATCTGATGTTCATTGGCCCCTGGGACATGGGCGGCCCGTGGAACAGCCGCGGCATCGAAGGGGTGCTGCGCTTTGCCCAGCGCGCCTGGAGCGTGGTGCTGGCGCCGCCCGAGACGCCGACAGCCGCGGGCAACATCAGCGAGCTGCGGCGCAAGACCCATCAAACGATCCAGCGGGTGACGGAGGACATGGCCGCGTTCAAGTTCAACACCACGCTGGCCGCGCTGATGGAGTTCAACAACTACCTGATCAAGGTCAGGGAAACGACCGTCTACGGCAGCGATGCCTGGCATGAGGCCATCCGCAGCCTGATCCTGCTGCTGGCGCCGGTGATGCCGTTCATCAGCGAGGAGTTGTGGGAGCGCGTCGGCGGCGCCTACAGCGTCCATCAGCAGGCCTGGCCCAGCTTTGATCCGGCCATCGCCCGCGCCGAGCTGATCACCCTGGTGGTGCAGATCAACGGCAAGGTGCGCGAGCGTATCGAGGTGGCGGCCGACATCAGCGAGGAAGGCGCCCGCAGCGCCGCGCTGACCAGCGAGAGGGTGCAGAAGTGGCTGGAAGGCAAGCCGGTGCGCAAGGTGATCTACGCGCCGCAGAAGTTGGTCAACATCGTCGTTTGACTCGAGACACCGGGTTTCTTGCAGAAACCCGGTGTCTGTCACTCGAGACGCAGCGTCAGCCGATCAGCGCGGCTTCGATGGCTTCGCTGATCGTGCGCACGCCGATCACTTCGATGGCAGCAGGCGCGCCGTCGAGCTTGCGCTGCGAATTGCGCGGGACGATGGCACGCTTGAATCCGAGCTTGGCCGCCTCACTCAGGCGCTTGCTGAGATGGCTGATGGTGCGCAGCTCGCCAGACAGGCCCACCTCGCCCATCAGGGCCACATCGGCCGCCACCGGCACGTTCTTGTAACTCGACGCGATCGCCACGGCCACCGGCAGGTCGGCGGCCGGCTCCTCCACGGTCAACCCGCCCACGACATTGACGAACACGTCCTGGTCAGACAGGCGCAGGCCCACCCGTTTGCTCAGCACCGCCACGAGGAGCAGCAAACGGTTGAAGTCAATGCCGTTGGCGGTGCGCCTCGGCATGGAAAAGCTGGTCGTACTGGACAGGGCCTGCATCTCGACGAGCAGCGGGCGGGTGCCCTCCACCGTGACCGCAATGGCCGAGCCGGCAGCATTGGGCATGCGTTCAGCCAGGAACACCTCCGACGGATTCGTCACTTCGCTCATGCCCTGGCTGCCCATCTCGAACACCCCCACCTCATCAGTCGCGCCAAAGCGGTTCTTCACCCCGCGCAGCAGGCGATAGGTGTGAAAGCGTTCACCTTCCAGGTAAAGCACCACATCAACCATGTGCTCCAACACCCGCGGCCCGGCGATAGCGCCATCTTTGGTCACATGCCCTACCAGGAAAATGGGGGTGTTTTGAGCCTTGGCCAGGCGCACCAGGGCGGCCGCGCTCTCGCGCACCTGGCTGACGCTGCCGGCCGCTGACGAAATGCTGTCGGTGTAGATGGCCTGGATCGAGTCTACCACCACCAGGGCCGGCTGCATGGTCTGAATGTGCGCCACCATGCTTTCGACCTGGTTGTCAGCCAGGACGAAGAGCGTCTGATCGGCAATACCCAGGCGTTCGGCGCGCAGTTTGATCTGCGCGGCCGATTCTTCACCGGAGACGTAGAGGACGGGGCCGCGCTGGGCCAACATGGAACACATCTGCAGGAGCAAAGTGCTCTTGCCAATGCCGGGGTCGCCGCCGATCAAGACGGCCGAGCCGGGCACGATGCCGCCACCCAGGACCCGGCTCAGTTCACCCATGGGCACGGGGATGCGCGCGTAGCCGTCAGCCGGGATGTCGGGCAGGGCCTGCGGCACGCTGTGTGATGGCGCCAAACCGCCGCGCCGCCCGGCCGCCGGCTCAGCTTCCAGTGTGGTTTCGACCAGGGTGTTCCATTCACCGCAGTCCGGGCAGCGCCCCATCCACTTCGGGGCGGTATTGCCGCACTGCTGACAGATAAAAACGGTCTTCACTTTGGCGGTTTTTGCCATGGTATGGTTCCTTGTCAGGTCAGGCGCAGAGGGCGCTTCTTGGGCACAGGCCCGCGTCGGTCGCGGCGCGGTGTGCGCCGATTCACCAGGTTGAGCAGGGCATTGGTGATGTCGGTGGTGGCATGCGGTCTGGCCATGGCCCGCGCCCGCAGCGACATGGCCGCCAGGCCGGCGTTGCCCGGCGTCAGCCAGTCACGCACGATGCGGCCGATCTCCTCCGGCTCACGGCTGAAGGCGCCGATGCCATTCTCCACCACGTAGGTCACATTGCCGGTCTCTTGTCCCTCGATGAAATCGCTGAGCATGATGGGGCGCCCAACGATGCAAGCCTCGATGATGGTGCCGGGGCCGGCTTTGGTCACCACGCAGTCACTGGCGGCCATCCATTCAGACATGTTGCGCACAAAGCCCTGCACCACCACCGGCAGCGGCCAGTCCTGGCCGGCCAGTTCGGCGCGCAGCTTCTCGTTGCGCCCGCAAATGACCGCGACTTGCCCGCCCACCGCGCTCAAGGCTTGCGCCAGCGCGCGCGTGATTTCGGCCAGAGGCCCCATGCCTTCGCCGCCGCCGATGACGAGGGCCGTGGGACGGCCTTCCGCCAGGTTGAGCGCGCGGCGCAGTGACGCCTGATCCTGCCCTGGCGCGCCGAAGCGTGGGTTGACCGGCAAGCCCAGCAGGCGCAGGCGTGACCGCGGCACCCCGCGTTGCAGCCCCAGGTCGTAGAGAGCCTGACTGCCCACTGTAATCAGGTCTATGTCCGGGCAAAACCAGGTAGGATGGCCGCCACCGAGATCGGTGACGACGGTAGCCGCCGGACAATAGTTGCCCGCCGCATGCAGCAGACGCAGCGGCATATGGTTGAGGAGCGGATGCACCGAGATGTACAGATCAGGGTGCTGGGCGCGCAGGTAGCCGCCCAGGGGGCCGCGCAGCAAGGGCAGGAAGGAGCGCTGGAGCAGTTTCCAACGCCAGGTCGCTTCGGGCAGCCACCAGCTCAGTTTCCACAGGGAGGGCGCCCTGGTGACGACTGGCGCATAGGCGTGACGCACCTGGTTGAGCGGCCAGAAGGTGTGATTGGAGAGCAGGTCAGCCACCACCACCTCTACCGAGTCACCGCGCTGCTGTTTGATGACTGCGGCCAGCGACTCTGCGGCACTGCGGTGACCGCCGCCCGTGTCGGACATACCGATAAGAATTTTGAGCAAGGCTAAAATGCCCCTTCACCGAGAATAACGCGAGGGATGGTCTTGAACAGGATCTTGAGATCGAGTCCGAAGGACCAATTCTCGCAATAGAATGTATCGAGGAGCACCATTTCTTCGAAACCAACCAGGCTGCGACCCGATACCTGCCACAGGCCGGTGATGCCGGGCGAGGCTTCCAGGCGCCGCTTGTGCCATTCTTCGTATTGCGCCACTTCTTCGGGCAGGGCCGGCCGCGGCCCCACCAGGCTCATGTCGCCCTTCAGCACATTGAGGAACTGCGGCAATTCATCCAGGCTGGTACGGCGTATCAAGCGCCCCACACGGGTGGTGCGCGGGTCTTCTTTGATCTTGAACAGCGGCCCGTCGGCCTCGTTGAGTGAGCGCAGGCTGTCCTTCTGCTCCTCGGCGTCCGCCACCATCGAGCGGAATTTATGGACAACGAACGGCCGGCCGGCCCGACCGACGCGCACCTGGTTGAACAGCACCGGGCCGGGCGAATCGAGCTTGATGGCGATGGGGATGAGCAGCCAGAACGGTGCCGCCAGGGTCAGCGCCAGGATGCTCACCAGCACATCCAGCAGACGCTTGACCGCCAGATTGAAGCCGGTGATGGCAACCGGTTGCATGCCGATGAGCGGAATGCCGTTGATCTGGTCGAGCTGCACCCGTCCGAGCATCAGGGCGAACAGGTCGGGCACGATGCGGGGGCGCACGTTGGCCTGTTGCACCTCCTGCACGACCTGCACGATTTTGCGATGGGCATGCCAGGGCAGAGCTACGATCACCTCATCTATTGGCATAGACTTGAGCACATCCTGCAGCGAGTCGAGGGTGCCGAGTCCGCGCAGGCGTCCGAGGGCGGTGTTGCTCTTACCAGGGTCGTCATCCAGAAAACCGATGATTTCATAGCCCAATTCCGGCTGCGCCACTACGCTGCGCATTACCATGCGCCCCACTTCGCCGGCCCCCACGATGAGCAGGCGGTCCACGCCAATGCCGCGGCGGCGCAGGCGCCAGAGCCAGGCCCGAAAGACGATGCGCGAAACAATCAGAAAGACAGGGATGAAGATGCCGGTGTAAACGTAGATCAGGCGGGAATTGAGCTGCGGCCGGGTGAAAAAGGCAATCGCCACCATGATGATGATGGCGGTAGCCGTACCTGCGGTAATGCGATAGGCCTCTTCGACCAGGCTGCTGTCACGCCGAATGTCGTAGGCGCCGTCCACGCGGTAGGCGAAGAGCAGCAAGAGGGTCAGGATGAGTGCGAAAGGCAGGTAGGCATCGAACCGACGGTAGGTGCTGGGGTCAAGATCGCGCAGCCATTGCAGCTCATAGCGCAGGTAGTAGGCCACGCCAAAAGCAGCGTTGATCAGGAAGACATCTGTGACCACCAACAGACGCGCGAAGCGACGGCGGAGCGCTGGTGTCATGGGGATCGCTCCATGCCGGGCGGCAGGCCAAGGGCTTCACGATAAACGGCAACCGTTTCCTCGGCACAACGTCGCCAGGAGAATTGGGCGGCTTGACGCACCCCGGCCGCGCTCAAGTGTGCGCGCAGGTCCTCGTCGTTCAGCAGGCGCACCAGGGCAGCGGCTAACGCATCTACATCGGTGGGATCAATCAAGATAGCGGCATCTCCCGTCACTTCGGGCAGTGACGAGGTGTTCGATGTGATGACGGCTGTTCCACTGGCCATGGCTTCCAAAACCGGTAGTCCAAATCCTTCGTAGAGGGATGGATAGACAAAAACAGTCGCTGCCCGGTACCACCAGGGCAGTTGAGCGGCCGGGACAAAGCCCGGAAAAATCACCCGCGACGGACGATCCCCCCGGCCCAGGGCCGCAGCCTGGGCAAAAATCTGTTGGTAATACCAGCCTTTGCTGCCCGCAATCACCAGGCAGGTGTCCGCATCCAGGTGCGCACGAGCCTGCGCAAAGGCGGTCAGCAGTCGTTCCACATTTTTGCGCGGCTCCAACGTACCGACAAACAGGATGAAACGGGCAGGCAGGCCGTGCTGACGGCGGAATGCTTCGACCGCAACCGGCGTGGCCGGCGCAAACTCCTCACTGACGCCGTTGGGAACGGCGATGACCCGCGCCGGGGGCAGTGCCAGCCAATCAATCAGCTGGCGCCGGGTATTTTCCGAGGCGGCAATGACCCGCACGGCTCGCTGCGCCGACAGACGTGTGATCAGGCGCAGGTAGACACGATGAAAACGTTTCAACGCAGCCGCATGATGCACGAAGGTCAGGTCATGCACCGTGATGACGGTTGGACACGACGCCAGCAGGGGGCTGGCATAGACGGCGCCGTGCAGCAGGTCCAGGCGTCGCGATGCCAGCGCCAGGGCGCTCTGCTCCCAGGCAATACGCGCCAACGGGCGTCGCGTTGACCAGGCCGGCCGTGCAACCGCCATGCCTGGCGCCGCAGAAAAACGCCGGTCGCCGACAAAGGCACGCAGGTGCAGATCGGGGGCCGCGGCGGGCAAATGGCGCAGGAGCTGCGCGTTATAATTGGCCACGCCCGCGCTGCGATAGGTTTCGTCCAGCGCCAGCAAGAGTGAATTGATGCCAACAATCGGCACAGGGTTTAGCCTAAAACCGGGGTCAAAACCGGGCGCCGGCCGTCGGCCCCGGGGTGGGTGGCGCAGCGTCGGTCAACATTTGCTGGTAGACAGCATAGGTCATGGCCGCAATTTTCGCCTGTGTGTAGTGGGCCAGAACGCGCGCGCGTCCCCGCCGGATCAGATCGTGCCGCAAGGCAGCATCTTGCTGTAAGCGCCGGAGATGGTCGCGCAGGGCGGTCACATCACCTTCGGGGAAGACCAGCCCGGCATCGCCGATCACGTGCGGGATCTCGCCGCTGTGAGCGCCGATGACCGGTACGCCACAGGCCATGGCTTCGATCAGCACCCGACCAAATTGCTCCTTCCAATTCGAGACGGTGCGCGAGGGGAGCACCAACGCGTCCAGTGCGGCGTAAAAATCTGGCATCGCCGTGGATGCCAGGCGAGGGATGAAGGTCACACGGCCGTCCATGCCCAGTTGCCGGGCCAGCGCGGCCAGGGCGGCCTGTTGGCTCCCGCTGCCGGCCAGGCGTACTTCGCTGTCCGGCAACGCGGCGGCGGCGCGCAACAAGAGGTCAATCCCTTTCTCTGGCACCAGGCCACCGGCGTAGCCGATCACGAAACGGGGAGAGGGCGGGCGCGTCACCGGTCGAAAGATGTCGGGGTCAACCCCAAACTGCGGCACCAACGTCGCCGGCCCGCGATAGCCTTTGCGCTGCAAGATGCCAATGGCTTCGGCATTGCCAGCCAGGGCATGGGCCACATGTCGAAAAACGTAGCGCTCGAACCAGCGAAACGGAGGAGGGTACGACCGATACAGGTTCTGCCAGGTGAAGAAACAGGCCGGCGTCCCCTGGCGTTGAGCCAGCCAGACGCCTTGCAATGTCGCCAGGTTACACGGCTCTTCATCCATATGCAGCAGGTCGGGCTGCAGAGCAGCCAACTCCCTGGCCAGGCGGGGGTAGAAATGCACATGGAAATGTCCGTCGAAGGCCAGCGGCGTTGCCAGCAGTTGATAGCCGGTGACGTGTACACGTTCCAGGCGGGTGTAGCCTCGACTATCGCGCCAGCCAGGAGGCGCCAGGACCGTCAACTGCAAGCCCGGCAGCCGAGCAAGTTCTTCCAGTTTGCGCTGATAGGCGCCAACCACCACCGCCTTGGAGACCATCACAACATGCATGGTCGGTTAATGTGCGTAGAGCCGCTGCCACAGGGAGACGACTCGTTGCTCCAGCTCTTGCCATTCGGCCACGTCTTGCCAGATGGCATCGAGCGTGGGCGCTTCCACCTGCGCGTTCGCCAGGGCGCACGCCTTGGCAGCCAGCTCGTTCGGATGTTTGACCTGGTAGTGCCGCCGCAAATTCAGCAGACGCCAGCGCATCAACTGATAATCGGCCCGCATGAGCACCGACGTTTGGCGCGGCGGCTGCGCATACTCTAACCCGACGCGGGCCAATAAGACTTCGATCATGGGTGATGTCACACCAATATCCAGACCTCCCTTGGTTGAGTTTTGTGTCCACCGGCGCGATTATAGCCGAAGAGTGCAAAAATCTCAAACTCGCTCACAAACCCGTCGGATGGTCGAGCCACACCGTCTGCAGGGGGAAGCGCGCGGCCAGATGACGGGCCAACGCCTGCAGGCCAACGGTCTCGGTGGCATAGTGGCCGGCATAGATCAGGTTGATGCCCAACGCCTGTGCCGTGTAAAAGGACGCGTGCGAGGTTTCACCGGTCAGGAAGGTGTCGGCGCCCAGGGCTTGAGCCTCGGCCGCCATGGGGGCGCCAAAACCGGAGACGATGGCTACCCGGCGCACCTGTGCGGGGCCATACGCATGCACCAGTGGGGCGACGCCCAGCAGCGCCCCGACCTGGGCCACCAGGTCGGCGAGCGTCAGCCCGGCCGGCGCGTCACCCAGGACGCCAATGGGGGTGCCGTTGGCGTCGCCCCACCACCGCGTGACCGTCACAGCGAAGAGGCGCGCCAATTCTGCGTTGTTACCCACCTCCGGGTGGGCATCCAACGCCAGGTGCGCGCCGTACAGTGACAGGCCGGCCTCGAACAGGCGGCGAACCTGTGCGCCAAACGGGCCGCGCAGCAGTTGTTCATGCCCCCAGAACAAGCCGTGGTGAACGATCAAGAGCTGCGCGCCTGCCTGCACCGCGCTCTCGATGCAGGGTAGGGCCGAATCGGTGCTGAAGGCCACCGTGGTCACCTCATCGGCGCCGGCGTCAACCTGCAGGCCCTGCGGGCCGGAGTCCTTCACCTGCTCGATGCGCAAAAAGGCATCGAGATAGGCGATCAATTCGCGCTTGACCACTGCTTGCCTCCTGTCGGTACCTCCCGGTACCAGTACCTCCCGGCACCAGGAATCTTCTCTCGGTCGTATTCTTTTGCGGTTTACGGTTGTTTCGTGGTAAACTCGCGCCGACCTACGGGCATCATAGCACAACTTAGCGTTGATTGCCATTCTCCATGCCCGCCCATCAGGAAACCGGCTTCAGCGCACAGATCAACGTTGATGGCCTTTCTCCCCTTATCACTGATACGTTACAAGAGAGAATCGTGCAAACACAACCACCATCACCCATCTCAGCGCCGTCTATCTCAGCACCGTCTATGCGCGCCTGGGGCGTGTTTGGACTGCTCAGCCTGGTGTGGGGAGCCTCGTTCCTTTTTATCAAGATTGCACTGGCGGAACTGGGACCGGTGACGCTGGTTGCCTTGCGCGTCGGCTTCGGCCTGGTCTTCCTGCTACTGGTGCTGCGCTGGCAGCGGCTATCGTTGCCGAGAGACCCGCGACTGTGGGGGCTTTTAACCGTGGCCGGCCTGTTCAACACCGCCGTTCCCTTTGTCCTGATCGCCTGGAGCGAGCAAACCATTGACAGCGGCCTGGCCAGCATTCTCAACGGCACCACGCCCCTCTTCGGCCTGTTGATCGCGCATCTCGTGCTGCACGATGAACGCATCACCGGCGCCAAGTTGATCGGCGTCATCATCTCTTTCATCGGTCTGATCATCATCGTGGGACGCAACCCAGGCAGCGGCTTTTTCAGCAATGTCCTGGGCGAACTGGCGGTCATCGCCGCATCGCTCTCGTACGCATCAACCTCGGTCTTCGTGCGGCGCTTTCTGCGCGATCAGCCAACCACGGTGTTGGCGATCGGGCAACTGGCTTCGGCCGAGGTGTTCCTGCTGGCCGGTATCCTGCTGGCCGAATGGCCGCTGCGCCTGCCCACCCTGCCCATCACCTGGCTGTCGGTCCTCTGGCTGGGCATCCTCGGCTCTGGGTTCGCGTACCTGCTCTATTTCTACCTGATCAAAGAGATGGGCGCCAGCCGCACCACGACGGTGACGTATGCCATTCCGGTGGTTGGAGTCCTGCTCGGCGTGTTGGTGCTGCATGAAGCGCTCGAAGGCCGCGTGCTGGCCGGCGCCGGCCTGGTCATCGGCGGGGTTGTCATGGGCAATTGGCGGCGGGCCGGTCGCTGAAGGTCATATCCGCCATTTGGCGTAGAGAAAAATCGTATGGGCATCGGATGCCCGCGGCGGCGCCAGCGGGCATAATAGGGCCAATCGAAGCATGCTGCGCCGGCAGCGCACATGCTTCGGCTTTTTTGTGCCTGTTCAGGCAGCCAGCACCGGCGGTTGAAACCGCAGCAACCCAATATGTAGGGGCGCACCCTTGCGGTCGCCCACGCTCGAAGAGCAACAGCGAAGAGGAGAGGCCAAGATGAAACGAGTCAACAAACGGACGGTGATCGTGGCGATGGGCCTGCTGCTGCTTGCCCAGGTACTGGGCGCCTGTGTACCGGGCGCAGAAACGGTGCGCAGCACGCCAACGGCCGCGCCCGACAAGCAGGTGTCCACCCCAATCCCGGACAAGAATACGCTGCCGGCGGCCGCCACGCTGGCGCAGCAGACGCTGGCCACCGCCTTGGGCGTGACCGCCGCCGAGGTCAAGATCACCTCGGTGGAGATCAGGCAGTGGCGCAATGGCTGCCTGGATCTGGAACAACCCGGTGAGATGTGTACGCAGGCCATCGTGCCGGGCTACCTGGTGATGCTGGAAGTCAACGGCCAGGCCTATGAGTATCACACCGACATGAATGGCTCAGCCGTGCGGCCGGCCGCGGCCACCGTCAACCCGGCGCTGAGGGCCGCGCAGCAGGCGCTCGCCAACAGCCTGGGCAAATCGGCCACTGAGATCACAACCGTGGCCGTCGAACCGATCACCTGGCGCAACGGCTGCCTGGAAGTGGAGCAGGCCGGCGCCGGCTGCAGCGAGGCCCAGGTGTCCGGGTTCAGAATCATGCTGAAAGTGGATGGTCGAACCTACGAGGTGCGCACGAACCAGGACGGGTCGCTGGTCGTACCGGTGCCGCCATCCGACACCGTGCTCGTCTGGCATCGCGAGGGCGGCATTGCCGGCTTCTGCGACGATCTGAGTATCACCGCGACCGGTGTGGTCAGCGGGGGGAGTTGCAAGGGCAAACAGGGATCGAACGCCCTGCATGTGAGCCTGGACGCAAACCAGCAACTGCAACTGTTGACCTGGCTGGCGCGGTACAGACCGATTGACTTTCTCATGAAGGACCCGCCCGTGCCCGACGCCATGCTGCAGACGTTGACCTTCAAGGGGAGTGGGCAAACGACCGCCACGGAGGCCGACGTCAACGCGCTGCTGGCCTGGGTCAATGATGTCTATCAGACGCTCAAGAGCACCCTGCCCGCCAGCACCGGCAAGTTGACGCCCACGCTGCAAGCCCAACCGACCGGCGGCGCACTCTCGAGCCAGGTCAAACTGCACGGTGAGAATTGGCCCCTGGGCCAAAAGGTCAACATCCACCTGGCCTCAGCCACCGTCGCCTTCGACGCCACGCAGGTCGTGGCCAGCAGCGTGGTGGGCGGGTTTGGCGCCTTCGATGTCAGCGTGACGGCGCCGGCCACCTGGCCCAATGGCGCGGCCGTCTCCGATGCCATCCTGACCTGGATTGCCTCCACGCCCGATGGTGGGATCAAGGCGACGGCTGAGTTTTCCGTCACCCAGTAAGCAAACGAAGTCAGGCTTCGTGGTGCATGGGCCAAACCATGCGCAGGTCAGTGCTGGCTGTGACCGTTGCGCAGAACCGGTGAATCACGTTCATGTAGCCCTGGAACTGATCGCGGCGAATACTGTGACCCGCCTCGGCAAAATGGATGATGCGGGTCTGGGGCACGGAGTCCTGCAGGGCCGCGGCCTGGCGCGCGCTGACCAGCGCGCCCAGCGCCGGCTCCGCGGTCATCAACAGCACAGGGCATTGGACAGATGCCAGCAGGGCCGGCCAGTTGATGTTGAGCGGCGCAAGGCGGTTGAGAGAATTGAGATGCACGCGCAGTTTGGCCGCGGCCCAGGGCTCGAACTCAGCGCTGGGCCAGTTAGGTTGGCGGGCGCGCTGCGCCGCGATGATCTCCGGGGCTGTCTGCTGCTGCAAGCCCACAATCCAGGCGCGGGTCTGCCGCTGCCACTCCTCGCCAAACGGCGGCACGCAATCGTCGGCCCACCAGGGCGGCGGGTCCTCAAGCGCAATGGCGCCCGGCAAAGCCGGATAGCGACCGGCCAGGGTCAGCGCGGTCAGCGCGCCCATCGAATGGCCCACGATGATGGGGCGCTGCAGCCCCAAGCCCTCGATCACACCGGCCAGGTCAGCGGCCTGCTCGAGCGGGCCATAGTCCCCATCAGGTGCATCCGAGAGGCCATGTCCCCGCGCATCGGGCATCACCACATCGTAGGCCATCGCCAGCTCCTCAGCGACGGGCGTCCAGCACAGCCCATCATCAGAATAGCCGTGTGCCAGCACCAGCGGCGGTTTCGCGCCGCCGGTACGCGTGACGTGCAGGCGAATTCCATTCGTTTGGATAGTGTCGGATTGCCAGGAAGACATCGTCAAGATCCTTTTTCCGTCTTCAGTGATTTGCTCAAGAATCGCCTTGTAATCAATCGGGCGCGGTGGTTGGTGCGGGCTTGACGCGGAAAAAGATCAGGCGGTCTTGCAGGGCCAGGCTGCTGATGACGGCCACCAGGGCAGGCGCAATCAGGAAGAGCAGGATGGTGGTGACGCCACACAGGAGCACGATGAACGCCAGCGCCAGGAGCAGGACCCCGGTGAAGATGGGGCTGGCAAGGGCCAGGTAAAGCGCGTTGCGAAAGAGCGGCCAGATACGCAGGTCCTGTTCGATCAACGCGGGAAAGAGATAGAGTTGAATGGCAAACCAGGCGACTAACATATAGAGTATCACCACCGATAGGACCTGCATCCACTGCGGGAATCTTAGTGGCGGAGCCAGGTAGAAGAAAAAGCCGGCCACGAGGACGACCAGCAGCACCAGGCTGATGCCGCTGATGATCCAACTGCGCACGAAATAGAGACGAAAGCCCTCCTTGAACAGATCAAAGTTGACGCGACGTTCGGTGGCGATGCGGTGGGCCACATAGTACAGCCCCGCGGTGGCCGGCGGACCAGGGATGATTAACAGCCAACACACCCAAACCAGCAGGCTGAGGATCGCCAGCAGCAGCATCTCCTCATAGCTGGCCTTGAGTCCCAACCAGGCAATGCGTAGTGGACGTGTCATGCGCCGGGCCTATACCTTCCCGCCGGGCGCCAGGCGCAGGCGAACCATCAGCCACGGCGCAAGCCAGAGCATGGCGATCCCCACGATGGCGTAACGAATGAAGCGCATGATGTCGGTGTGGGGCAGCACGGCGCTCAGCCCCAGGTAGAAGGTCAGCAGCACCACAAAACCGACCAGGAAGCGCAGCAGGCGTTGCACCGGCGGCCCGCTGACGGCGAAGCGGACGGTTTGCGCTTCCAGGGGCAGGGCGATGCCGGCCCCGCACAGGAGGCCCAGGGCGCGGGCGCTGGTTTCGGAGCGAGCCAGGAGGAAGATCAACAGCGGCAGCAGCGCTCCCACGGCCACTTGTTGCAGCCAGGGCCAACGCGCAACAACCGGGGAAACCCGCGGCTGCAGCCAGACAAACAAGGCCAGCAGGACCAGCCCGATCAGCAGGCCGCCCACGACATCGTGCGGAAAGTGGATGCCCAGGTAGAGGCGCGAGAACGAAATCAACAGCACCAGCGCCGTCGCCCCGATCCAGAACCAGGTGCGACGTACGGCCAGGGCCAGGTAGCCCCAGAACATCAGGCTCCCCTGCGCATGGCCGCTGGGAAACGCGTAGCTGGTCTCCGTCACCAGGACTTCCAGCCGCGGATCGAACGGCCGCGGCGTATGGAGCAGATCTTTCAGAAAACCATTGCAGAAGTCATAGCCAAAGAAGAAGAGATAGGCCAGGCGCACAGCCAACTGCTTGTTCAGGCACCAATACAAGAGCGGAAAGATGAAGAGATAGAAATTGTCGCCATGCAGTTCGGTGATGAAAAGAAAGAGCGCGTTCAGTGTGGGAGTGCGCGCCTGTTGCAGCGCCAACAAAAACTGGGTACCCCAATCATTCAGACTCAGAAGCCAGTCGGTCATCAGTTCTCCTCTCAAGCGACAATCTGCCAGGATGTGCCCGGCAGAGGCATAGACATTGACTTGAAAATGGCATCCCCGCCGCGGGTCTCACCTCAACCCCTGACCCCTTCTCCTCTCCGCCACGCGGAGAGGAGAAGGGGCCGGGGTTGAGGTCGTCCTCAGCCGCCGCCACCGCCGCTGCCCTGGATGCCGCCCTCGGTCATCTTGCGCGCATCCAGCAGCTCATCGGCCTGCGCTGCGGTCAGGAGACCCTTTTCAACCACCACGTCCTTGATGGCGCGGTTGGTGGCCAACGATTCCTTAGCCACGGCCGCGCCATTCGCGTAGCCAATCACCGGGTTGAGCGCGGTGACCAGGATGGCGTTCTTGGCCAGCCAACCCAGCGCCTTCTCGCGGTTCGCCGTGACCCCCACCACACACTTGCTGGTGAAGGCATTGACCGCGCCAATCATCACATGCATCATCTCGAACAGGTTGTGCGCGATGATCGGCATCATCACGTTCAGCTCCAGTTGGCCGGCCTGCGCGGCCAGCGTGATCGTCAAGTCGCAGCCCAGCACGTGGAACATGGACATGTCGAGCATCTCGGCCATCACCGGGTTGACCTTGCCTGGCATGATGCTGGACCCAGGCTGTACCGCCGGCAGGCGAATCTCATCCAGACCGGTGGTCGGCCCGGAGGAGAGCAGGCGGAAATCGTTGGCGATGCGGATCAGGTCTTGGGCCACAGTGCGCAGGCTGCCGCTGAAGTAGACGCTGTCTCCCATGCTCTGCATGGACTCGAACAGGTCATCAGAGGTGAAGAGCGGCTGGCCCAACAGATCGCTGAGCGCGGCCACCATGCGTGCATGATATTCTGGATGGGCGTTGAGGCCGGTGCCGGTGGCAGTGCCGCCGATGCCCAGGCGGCGCAGGGCCTCGGCCGCCTGCACGATTTTCTCACGGCCGCGCTCGACGGCACGCGCGTAGGCGCCAAACTCCTGCCCCATACGCACCGGCACCGCGTCCTGCAGATGCGTGCGGCCCGACTTGACGATGTCGTCGAACTCGCGCGCCTTCTGGCGCAGCGC
Source organism: Candidatus Amarolinea dominans (assembly GCA_016719785.1). Classification (NCBI taxonomy): domain Bacteria; kingdom Bacillati; phylum Chloroflexota; class Caldilineae; order Caldilineales; family Candidatus Amarolineaceae; genus Candidatus Amarolinea; species Candidatus Amarolinea dominans. The sequence continues at coordinate 6,408 of JADJYJ010000021.1, read as the reverse complement.
GGCCGCCAAATCATCCAGGGCCTGGAGCAACTCCGGCAGGCGCCACAGCGCGCCCAGGCGGATCGCGGCGGGGATGGTGTCGTTGGTGGACTGCGCCATGTTGACATGGTCGTTCGGGTTGACCGGTTTCTTGGGGTCGGTCAGCGCAAAGCCGAGCAGTTGGTTGGCTCGGTTAGCCAACACTTCGTTGATATTCATATTGTGCGAGGTGCCGGCGCCGGCCTGGAACGGGTCCACCACGAAATGCTCATTCAGTACACCCGCCAACGCCTCGTCGGCCGCCTGCACGATGACATGGGCGCGCTGTTCATCCAGCAAGCCCAGCCCGTGATTGACCACGGCCGCCGACCGCTTGATGGCGACCATGGACCAGACGAAGGCCGGGTAGGGTCGCATACCGCTGATCGGGAAATTGAGCACGGCGCGCTGGGTTTGTGCGCCATACAACGCGTGGGCCGGGACTTTCATCTCGCCCAGGGAGTCTTTTTCGATTCGAAACGCAACATCAGACATCGTTTTGTCTCCTCATTGAGCACAAACCCCCCCCCCCCCCCCCCCCCCCCCCCCCCCCCCCCCCCCCCCCCCCCCCCCCCCCACCCACCCCCCCCCCCCCCCCCCCCCCCCCCCCCCACCCCCCCCCCCCCCCCCCCCCCCCCCCCCCCCCCCCCCCCCCCCCCCCCCCCCCCCCCCCCCCCCCCCCCCCCCCCCCCCCCGGCGGCACCCCCCGGGCAAAACAAAAAACCCCACAAAAAAAAACCCCCCAAAAAAAACACCCACACACCACCCCCCCCCCCCCCCCCAACCCCCCCCCCCCCCCCCCAAAAACCCCCCCCCCCCAAAAACCCCCCCCCCCCCCCCCCCCCCCCCCCCCCCCCCCCCCCCCCCCCCACCCCCCCCCCCCCCCCCCCCCCCCCCCCCCCCCCCCCCCCCCCCCCCCCCCCCCCCCCCCCCCCCCCCCCCCCCCCCCCCCACCCCCCCCCCCCCCCCCCCCCCCCCCGGGGCGCCCCCTGGTTCACCAAAAAAGAACCCCTGCTGGCAGGCAGAGGTTCCCAATCTCAGAATGATGTTTTCGATCTCACCGCCACGGATGAGCGTTATTTGCCAACGGCTGCGTAACCAGGCCCATCTATGAAGAACTTGGCGTTGATCTCAGTGGACGCAAAATACTGCGGCTCCAAGTCCTCTTCTGGGCGGATGGCATCAACCGGGCACTCTGGCACGCAGGCGCCGCAGTCAATGCAGGTGTCGGGATCAATGTAAAACCAGGGCCATTCTTCTTCGGGTTGGCCAGGAACAATGCACTCGACCGGGCAGACTTCTGCACAGGCGCCATCACGAATACAGAGGTCAAAAATCACATGCGTCATGAATTGATTCTCCTTCTTACACGCAGAGAATACAGCGAATTTGGGATTTTCCATAGCTTGCTGCACACGTACCGTGTTTGACAAGCGAAGCTACGGTCATTTTACATGACTTCTGACAAGATGTCAATTGCACAAATCACCCGCGGCCATGACATTGCTTCCGTTTCGCTCCGCTTTGTGCTACAATCGGGCCGCTCTCGTGTCAACACATGGGGTGGAATCTGCCACCCCAAAATGGTAAATTCCACCCCAGCATGATGGATTCCAGCCCGGTTGGAGGATTCTATGTGGCAAGACTGGTTATCCCAGCGCCGGCGCAAATCGCCTGTGGCCGCCGCACAGCAAAACCCTGAGCGACCGCGCAGCGGCAACCGCCAGCCCCTGACTCTGCGTCTGCACGCGGAAACGGCTCAGACGGCCGGACGCCTGCAAACCATGAGCACCGACGTGGATTGGAGCCGCCAGCCATCCATCTACAAGCTCTACCCAACCGTCGCCCGCCTGGCCCTGACCGAGCAAATTGACTGCGACTTTCCTGATACCCTGGAGGTCGTGCAGCGTTTGTCGCCCCATGCGGCCCTGGCGGCGCCGGCCGCCTGGAATCTGGAGACGCTCTCGCGTCTGTGCTACTATGCTTATGGCCCCACCGCGCAACAGGCGCTGCCCGGCGCCACGCTGACCCTGCGCGCGGCGCCCTCGGCCGGCGCGCTTTATCCTGCAGAGCTCTATCTGGCGCTGCGCGGCGCTGCCGGTGCGCGCAACGGCGTCTATCATTACGCGCCCGGTGAACATGCGCTGGAACTTCTGCGCCCGGCCGATTGGATCGCCTGGCTGGCTGACGCGGCGGCCGAGCTGCCGGCCGTGGCAGAAGCGGATGCAGTCTTCGCCATCTCCAGCTTGTGGTGGCGCACCGCCTGGAAGTATGGGCCGCGCGCCTACCGCTACTGCCTGCAGGACTGCGGTCACCTGGCGGGCAACGTCATCCTGGTGGCCGCGGCGCTGGGCTACACCGCCACCGTTGTCTACAATTTCGTGGATGAACCGGTCAATCGCCTGGTTGGGCTGTCATCAGCGCAGGAAGCCGTGCAAATCCTGGTGGCAATCCGGGCCGATCGGGCCTACAGACCCCCGCCACGAGGCGCGCCCGACCAACCGGCGCCCCTCGCGCTTGAATCGTTGCCGCCCATGCAGCCGGACGCCGCCGTGGATGCCATCCTGCCCGCGGCCGGCGCGACGGCGCTGCGCGAGCCGGCCGCCGTGCAGGCCCTGCGTCGCTGCCCGGCGGCGCTTGTGACCGAAACAGGACACCGTCAACTGCAATCGCCTGACCAGGCGCCCCTGCTCAGGCCAACGGTGCCGGTGTCCCTCTGTCAATCGCTGTTGGGGCGCCGCTCATCGCATCAGTTCAAGCCGGCGCCTCTGCCAGGGGATGCACTCAGCGCCATCATCCAGGCCCTCGACGTCGCGTATGCAACCGACAGCGCCCAGGGCGCGCTCGAACTGGTCATGATTGTCATTCGAGTGGAAGGGGTGCCGGAGGGCGCCTATCGTTACGATGCGGCCAGCCGCGGCCTCATCCTGGAGCGCGCGGGCAACCTGTCTGAATGGGCCATGCACCTATCGCTCGATCAGGCTTTCTGCGCCGCCGCCGGCGCGGTGATTTTTTTCGCCGCTGACCTGGGGAACCTGGTGCAACAGTGCGGCGATCGCATCTATCGCAATCTGCACCTGGAGGCCGGCCTGCGCGCCGAGGCTGCCTACCTGGTCGCGCACGCCCTGGGCGTTGGCTGCACCGGCATCGGCGCCTTCTATGACCTGGAAACCGTGCGCTTCTTCAACCTCCCGGAGACAACCGCCATCATCTATGAGCTGGCGATCGGTACGCCAGCCTGAGATCAATCACGAGCAAAGAGAGGTACGATCAATCAGTATGAGCCAAATGGACACGAACCCACCCATCCCCACACGCGCGATGGTTGTCTACGCCCATCCCGACGACCCCGATTTTAGCATCGGCGGCACGGCCGCAGCCTGGAGTCAGGCCGGCGCGGAGGTGATCTACGTGCTGATTACCAGCGGCAATTCCGGCAGCCATGTCGAAGGGATGACCAAGGAGCACCTGGCGGCCATCCGCGAGGAGGAGCAGCGCGCGGCCGCGCGCGAATGTGGCGTACACGAGGTGGTCTTCCTGCGCTACGATGATGGCACCTTGCAGCCCACCCTGGGGTTGCGCAAAGACCTGGTGCGGGTGATGCGCAAGTACCGGCCCGACACGGTGGTCTGCGGCGACCCGATCGCCTTCTTCTACGGCAACTTCTACATCAACCACCCGGATCACCGCGCGGCGGCTGTGGCTACCCTGGAAGCAGTCTTCCCGGCCGTTTCCATGCCGCTGGCCTTCCCTGACCTGCTGGCCGAGGGCTATGAGGCGCACAGCGTGCGCGAGGTGTGGGTCACCGACAGCACGCTGAAAGATACGATGGTGGACATCAGCGGCACCCTGGCCAACAAGATTGCGGCCCTGCGGCAGCACAAGAGCCAGGTGGAAGGATGGGACCCCACCGAGATGGTGACCGCCTGGGCCAGGGAGGAAGGGGAGAAGGCCGGGCTGGTCGCCGCGGAAGGGTTCCGGCGCATGATCCTGGGGCGTGAAGAGAGCACGCCGTCGGTTTCAGCGGATGTCGGTATCGAGGAAACGCAGGCGCCAGATAGCCTGCAGACCAGCTACGGCGAGGTCGTCCTGGCGCACTGCGCGCCCATGCTGCGCGAGGAGATCGCCCTGCTGGGCCAGGCCGATCCGTTCGAATCGCAGCTCGGCCTGACCGGCCGGCTGCGGGCTGCCCTGGCTGACCTGGACGCTGCCGCCCTGCGCTGGCATCCAGAACCAGGCGCATGGTCCATCATCGAACTGTTGGCGCACCTGGTCCATACTGAGATCGTCTACGGCTATCGTTACCGCGCGATCGTGGCGCATCCAGAAGGCCCCATCCCCGGTTACGATCAGGAGGCCTGGGCGACGGAGCTGCCCGAAGCGAACCGGCCGGCGCACGATCTGCTCGGCGAACTCGCTGCGCTCAAACAGATCAACGTGACCTTCCTGCAGGGTCTCAGCCAGGAGCAGCGGGCGCGTTGGGGCCTGCACAGTGAACGGGGGCCGGAGTCGGTCGCCGCGCTCATCGGCGCCATCGCCGGCCATGACTTGATCCACGAAGCGCAGATCAAGGAAAACATCCGCCTGTGGCAGGCGCAGGGCTGATTGGCCGTTCCGGCAGCGAAAACGACTCACGCCACGGCGCTGATGTCAAAAATGTTTCAACGCCAGGACGCAGGGACGCAAAGGCCCGCTACGACCTGCCATCTGTGTTGATCCGTGACCTGGGAGGGCATGCCTTCAGCCAAAACCGCAGTGGACCTGACATCCGCTGCTTTTTCTTGAGGGAAACCGGCGTCATCCTGGCGATGCGTCGCCTGGCCGCCGGGTGATGTCCTACTGGCAGGCGGCGGTGTTCCAGCGCGTGAGAACGGCCTGGACGTCCACGATGGTGGCGAGACCATCATTGCTGCCCAACCCCGCCGCGCTGTTGACATCAAACTGGGGGTAGGTCTGGCCGTTGACCGTGGAGTCCCGCCACGCCTCGGCCATGAGTTGAATGTCGCGCACGTCTACGGCGTTGCACGAGCAGTTGACATCGGCCCACGTGCAGGTGGGCGCAGAGGGCGCGCAGGCCGACACGCTGGTGTCGTCAAGGTAGAGCCAGGTCGCCAGTGATTGATCGGTGGTGATGTCCGCAAACAGGCGCAGCGTGCTGCCCGCGGAACCGGTGAGATCGAGCGTCTGGCGCTGCCACACTCCTTCAGGGCTGGTGTTGCTGCCGCTATAGACGGTCTGCAGATCGTTGCCGCCGGCGTCCTTGATCTTGACGCGGAAGAAGTCATACTGCGTGCCGGTATTTTGCTCCTGGGTGCGCATCTGCCACCAGAGGCTGAGCGTGGCGGTGTAGCCGGCCGGGATGCTGAACGGTTGGTAGAGCGAATCGGGCGTGGGGCCGATGTTGTTATAGCCGCCCAGGCGCGCCGCCCACGCGCCGCTGTGCGGATAGATGGTGGCGCCATCGTCCAGGAACGGCCCCTGGCGGATGACAGTCTGTGTATTTTCGGTGCTCCAGACCCAGGGCGGGCCGCCGGGCGGGTTGCTGCCGCTCTCGAAGCCATTGTTGAGGAGCAGTTCCTGACACAGGTTGGCAACCGTGGTGAACGTACGCGGCAGCGCTGAATGCGCTTCACCGCACGCGTTCACGGTGGCGACGCCGCCAGGTGTAGTGGCCGTTGGCGTTGAGCAGGCCGTTGGGGATGGCGAAACTCGTCGCGTCACCGTCGTATCCACCAGCGGGGCGCCGGTGAGGAATGGATTGTCGAAGACCTGCACATGATACGCACTGGCGCGTGGCCAGGCCTCGCAGAGCGTTGCCAGCACGCCGCTGTTGCCGCCGTTGGCCGGCGACAGCAGTGCCGGCGCCGCCAGCAAACCGCTGACCACATTCAGGCTCAAATCGGTGTAGTAGCTGACAGCACCGCTGGCGCCGGTGATGCGGACAGGATAGTTGCCCGGCTCCAGGTTGGGCGTCACGTTGAGCGTCAGATTGGTGCTGCTGCCCGGCAGCAGGGATGAGGCGCCAAAGTTGGCCGTGATCTCCGGCTGCAGGTTGCTGGCGCTCAGATTGACCGTGGGCAGGAACTCGCGAATCTGACCGATGCTGATGGTGGATTGCGCGCTGCCGCCGGCGCAGACATTCAGCGCCTGCGGCGCGGCGGCGATGGTGAATGTGGTCGAACCGGGCAGTTCATTGAAACGCAGCACGAACAGCCCGCGCTCGATGTCGGCCAGGATGATGTGACCGCTGGGCAGGAAGGGGGTATTGCCCCAGTTGCCGTTGAAAGCCGTGGAATTGCTGCCGGGATAGGTGTCGAAGTAGCCGGTGAGCACCGGCGCGGTGGGCGCGCTGATGTTCAGAATCTGCAGGCCGTTGCGATAGTCCGATTC